>NZ_JBKFBI010000080.1:0-26429 GCF_053346095.1 Methylobacterium sp. A52T
AGGGGAAGGGGACGGCGAAGGTGTTGCCGGTGTTGCGGTCGCTGGCGTCGAAGGCGTAGCCGGCGTTGATACCGAAGTAGGCGCCGGTCCAGGTGAAGACCGGGACGGGGGTGAACACCGGCGGCGGCGCGGCGCGGCGCGGCAGGTCGGCGGCGAAGGCCGAACCCGCGAAGGCAACGCCCGCGAGGGCCGTGGTCACACGGAGCATGGATTTCATGATCTGGTCCTCACTGGTGGTCCGCGCCGCCCCACGCGGGGACGGTTGCGGAGCCGGATCTGGCTGCGTTCCAGCGGTTCCAGGGTTGCTTTGCGCTCCGCGGTGTCGCCGACCGCTCTCGCGGCCCCTTGTGGCAACCCGCCGTTTTCCCCGGCACCTTGACCCCTAAACGCGGCCGAATGGCCAAGGTTCATTTACGGCTACGCTTTTTTTCGGGCCGGGGATCGACAAAGTGTCGCAGCCCCTGTCCGAGGCCGAAACGGCTCGTCAGGGCACCAGCGTGATCGCGGAGATCAGGCGGCCGTAATCCGCCTCGCCGCGATGCGTGGTCCGCCGGTAGCTGTAGAACCGCTCCGGATCGGCGTAGGTGCAGAGATTGAGTGCGGTCGCCTCGCCGATCTCGGCCTCGCCGAGCCGGGCCAGGATGAAGCCCGGAAGATCGAACTGGGCGTGCCCGGGCCGCGTGCCGGGGCCGAGGAAGCGCTCCATGCCGGGGGCATCGCTCCGGAAGCGCGCGACGAAGTCCGGGCCGACCTCGTAGGAGGCCTGCCCGATCGTCGGACCCAGGACGGCGACGATGCGGCTGCGCCGCGCGCCTAGCGCCTCCATCGCCGACACGGTCGCGCCGATCACGCCGGTGAGCGCACCCTTCCAGCCGGCATGGGCGGCGCCGACGACGCCGTTCTCGGGATCCGCGAACAGGATCGGCCCGCAATCCGCGGTGGCGATGCCGAGTGCCAGGTCCGGGACCCGCGTCACCATGGCGTCGGCCTTCGGCCGCTCCGCCGCGAAGGGGGCCTCGACGGTGACCACATCGGCCGAATGGACCTGATACAGGCTCACCAGCCGGTCCTGCGCCAGGCCGAGCTGCGCGCACATCCGCGCCCGGTTCTCGGCGACGCGCTCCGGCACGTCCTGCGAGCCGAGGCCGCCGTTGAGCGACGCGTACAGGCCCTCGGAGACTCCGCCGACGCGGGTGAAGAAGGCGTGGCGCACGCCCGCATGGGCGGAGAGTTCCGGCGCCTCGATGAACATGCCTGCGGTCACGGTCGGCCTCGCGCTTGCCCCTGTCGCGCCCCGATAGCGCAAGGGCGGACCCTTGACGATGTCGTTCAACCGTCAGATTCTTGCTGCATTGCAGTACGGAGCCGATCCGGCTCCGCCTTGAGAAGGATCGCGATGTCACGAGGGATCGAGACCGACGCCCTGCCCGAGACGCCCGAGGCCGAAGAGCCCCGGATTCCGAGCGCGCCTGCCCACCCCGTCACGGGAGAGCCCGCCGCCTTCGACCCGACCGACCCCAACCCGCCCGCGCCGCCGACTCCGCGGCCCGCCAGCCAGACCGATTCCGGCTTCGGCTCCTTCGGCTGAGAGTAGCCGGCCCGTACGGGGCCGCGCGTCGTCCCGGCGGCTCAGAGCCTCGGAAATCCCGGGAGCGGCCCGAGGGACGGGCCGCTCACCGCCAGCACCTTGAACAGGCTGCCCATCCCGCCCCGGGCCGGATCGGTCAGGCGCGCGACCGCCGCGTCGATCGCGGCGGCCTGCGCCGGGCTTGCCCGTGCCTTCAGGCGCTCGGCACGGGCACCGAGTCCGAGGGCGGCCAGGAAGTCGCCCTGATCGACGGGGCCGTGGATCGCGGCGCCCTCGGACCGCGCCGCCTGGGCGAGGGCGGCGAAGTCGACGTGATGCGTCAGGTCCGCTTCGCCGGGCTCGGCCAGGGGATCGGCGAAGCGATGTCCCGCCAGGGCCTGGAGGGTGTCGCCGAAGCCCGGGCGGACATGGCCGTAATCGATGGCCAGCAGGGCGCCGCCTTCGGAACACAGCCGGCGGGCCAGCGCGCGGATCAGTGCGAGGCCGGCCGCCGGCACGCTCATCAGCGCGCCGTCCGGGCCGTCCGCCGCGAGGCCCGGGACCGGTTCCGGCGACAGGCCGAAAGCGAGGCCGCCCTCCGGATCGAGGCCGACCTGCCGCTCGTGCCAGCCCGACGGCCGGCGCTCGAACTGGCGCACCGGCAGGCAGTCGAAGAACTCGTTGGCCAGGACGATCGCCGGCCCCCCGGGCAGCGTCTCGACGCTGTCGTGCCACGCGGCACCGGTCCCGGAGAGGGCGCGCGCCTGCGCGGCCCGCAGCACCGGGCTCGTCTCGACGAGGTGCGGTGCCACGCGCACGCCCGGGAGCGCCGCCCGCAACGCGCGCAGCGCGTCCGCCATCAGTGTGCCGCGGCCGGGTCCCAGCTCCACCAGGAGGAGCGGATCCGGCGACCCGATCGGGCCGCGGACGTAGGCTGTCCAGGCACCGAGCAGCTCGCCGAACATCTGGCTGATCTCGGGCGCGGTGGTGAAGTCGCCCTGGGCGCCCAGGGGATCGCGGGTGCGGTAGTAGCCGTGGACCGGGTGCCCGAGGCAGAGGGCCATGTAGCGGTCGACACCGATCGGCCCGTTCTGCCGGATCAGCGCCGCAATCTCGGTTCCGAGCGGGGTCACGCCTCGACGGCCGCCTTGCGGGCGGCCTCGGAGGCCGGCGCTTCCACCGGATGGCGGGGCCGTGTCCGGCCGGTCGCGGCCAGCACGATGTAGGTCAGGCCGACGATCATCATCGGCACGCACAGCAGCATGCCCATTGTCACGCCGCCGCCCATCGGACCGAGATGATCGCCGAACAGGAAGCCGAGCTGGCGATCCGGCTCGCGGAAGAACTCGCAGAATGTCCGGGCCAGCGCGTAGCCGAGGACGAAGATGCCGCCGAGGAGCCCGGGCTTGCGGAACCCGAACCGGCGGACGCTGAGTGCCATGACGATGAACAGCAGCAGGCCCTCGGTGGCCGCCTCGTAGAGCTGGCTCGGGTGGCGCGGCAGCGGGCCGCCGCTCGGGAACACGATCGCGTAGGGGAAGTCCGGCGCCACGCGCCCCCAGAGCTCGCCGTTCACGAAATTGGCGATCCGGCCGAAGAACAGGCCGATCGGCACCACCACGGCGCCGATATCGAGGAGCGTGTAGGCGTTGAGACCTTTCCCACGCGCGAACAGCACGAAGGCCAGGATGGCCCCGATGAAGCCGCCATGGAACGACATGCCGCCGTTGCGGATCGCCAGGATCTCCCACGGATCGGCGATGTACATCGGCAAATTGTAGAACAGCACGTAGCCGATCCGCCCGCCGAGCACGACGCCGAGCGCCACCCAGACGACGAGGTCGTCGATGTCGACGACCTGCGGGCGCTTCACTACGCCCCAGAGGCTGTCGGCCATGACGAGGCGGCGCGCGTAGTACCAGCCGCCGATCAGGCCGGCGATGTAGGCGAGCGCGTACCATTTGATCGTGATCGGCCCGATCGCGATCGCCACCGGATCGATGGCCGGAAAGGGCAGGGCGAGGAGCGGCATCTAACTCACCTCCGGGGCGGCCGGATTGGACGCCGGAGGGGCGACGCGTCAAGCCCGGGGGCGCGCTCCCGGAACGGAGGCCTCAGCCGCGCACGAACAAGAAGCCGTGTCCGTCCGGACCGGCGCAGTAGGCCGCCGTGCCGTCGGCGGAGGTCCGCGGTGTTTGCCCGCTCTCGCGCAGGCGCCGCGACAGGGCCCGCGGGTCTGCGGCGGAGAACACGTAGCGGGTGGCGGCCCGGTCGGCGGGTCCGAATGCGAGCCGCCGCTCTGTCGCGGGCATGCGGTAATGCAGGAGCTCCACGTGCGGCGCGGGGTCCGGCGGCGCGAGGGCGATCACGTCGACCTGCGGATCGTCGACGCCGTCGAGGCGCGCCTGCTCCGGCCCGCGGTTCAGGCCGCGCTCCGTCACCGCCAGCCCGAGGGGGTCGGTCAGGAAGGCCAGGGTGGTTTCGAGGTCGGTGACGGTGATCGCCGAGTGATCGATCCCCAGGAACAGGCCCGGCGCTTCGCGCCAGCGGGCGGCCGCGGGGCCGTCGGGGAAGAAGATCAGCTCCAGGGGATGCCCGTCGGGGTCGCGGAACTTATAGGCGGTCACGCCCCCCGTGGAGGCGGGCAGGCGCTGCGGGCCGCCGTGGCTGATCGGCGTCGGGGCGAGCCGTGCCAGTCGAGCGGCCGCGGCTTTTATGTCGCGGACCGGGATCGCGAGGTGCTGGAAGAACGGGTCGGTCGCCGCAGGATCGGCCGGGTAGGGCGCGCCGGGCGGATCGACCGCCAGGAAGGTCACGGTCTGCCCGCCGAGGCGCATGCGCAGCTGGGTGGCGCGCCGCTCCGCGAGCCCCATCGCCTCCGCCTGCGCGGCGGGAACCGGCTCCGGCGGGGCGACCCGCGCGAAGCCGAGCCCGTCCCGGTAGAAGGCCTCCGTGACGGCGAGGTCCGCGACCGTGCGGCCGAACCCCGCCAGGGCCCGCACGCCGCCCGGAGGAGTGCCGCCCTCTGGAGCGGTGCCGCTCACAGGAGCGGTGCTCCCCGCACGTTCACGTAGATCGCGTAGAGCGCCTGCGAGGCGCACAGGAACAGGCGGCTGTCGTTGCGTCCGCCGAAGGTGAGATTGGCGACCGTCGCGGGCACGAAAATCTTGCCGACCAGCTCGCCGCCGGGGTCGATGCAGTGGACCCCGTCCCCGGCGCTCGACCAGACATTGCCGTGCTCGTCGCACCGGATGCCGTCGGCGTTGCCCGGCGCGATCCGGCAGAACACGTCGCCGCCCGACAGGCCGCCGTCGTCGGCCACGTCGAACACGCGCACGTGCTGGAGCGGATCGGTGTCGAATTGCAGCCCGGTCTCGACGATGTAGAGCCTGCGCTCGTCGGGCGAGAAGCAGAGCCCGTTCGGCCCCTGGAAATCGTCGGCCACCACCCGCAGCGAGCCGTCGCGCGGATCGAAGCGGTAGACGGCGGCGGGCAGCTCGGATTCCTGCTTGCCGCCCTCGTAGTCGGTCTGGATGCCGTAGGGCGGGTCCGAGAACCAGATCGTCCCGTCCGACTTGCAGACGATGTCGTTGGGCGAGTTCAGGCGTCGCCCCCGGTAGTGCTCGACCAGGCCCGTGACCCGCCCGTCGAGCTCGGTCCGATGGATCCGCCGGCCGCGGTGCGAGCAGGACAGCATCCGCCCCTGGCGGTCGCGGGCGTGGCCGTTCTCGAAGTCGCTCGCCTCGCGGTAGACGCTCAGGCCGGCGGATTCCGACCAGCGCATCACCCGGTTGTTGGGGAGATCCGAGAACAGGAGCTCGTCGCGGTCGCCGAACCAGACCGGGCCCTCGGTCCAGCGGAACCCGTCCGCGAGCTTCTGCAGCGGCGCGTTCGGCAGGATGTAGGCCTTGAAGCGCGGCTGCGTGAGTTCGAAGCCGTCCATGGAGCCGCCCCTACTTGAAGCGGCCGGGCTGGTTGACGGTCGGCTCGACCTGGAGCCCGGTCACGATCATCGTGCAGGGCTCGTCGCCCACCGTCCCGGACAGGTGGCCCTTCCGGCCGTCGCGCGCCTTCGTGTTCTGGTCCTCGCCCATCATCAGCTCGCCCGGGCCCATCTCGACCCGGTGGCCGTCCATCGTCTCGACGAACCAGCGGCCCGACAGGACGGCGATCCATTGCGGCCGCGGATTCTCGTGCCACTCGCCGACCCAGCCGACCGGCAGGACCGTGAAGGTCACGACCGACGGCGCCGGGTCCATCTTGTCGTTCCACTGCGGCGCGGTCTCGGGGTTGATCCCCTCGAACTTGAACCGCTCGAGGTGGAACAGCTCCTGGCGACTCACACCCTCCGCATCGGTGTAGACGTGCCAGTACGGCATCTTCGGAGGGGTCGGCTCGCTCATCGTCGCTCCTGCCGCGGCGGGACACACCCTCCCACAACGGCCGGGCTTGGCGATGGTTCGCGGACACGAAAACCGGAAGCCATCGCGCCCCGAGCGCTCCTTGGCGGCGCTGAAGTCTCCAACAAGCGCCGTCCTCGCGAGCGGAGCGAAGCGATCCAGGGTAACGCACCGTCTCCGAGACGGGACACCGCCCCGGTCCGCCTCGCCGCGCTCGCGTTGACGGCGCGACGCTCACATCTGCTCGGGGATCCGGTCCGTCTGCGCGAGGTTCGAGAACCGGGTGATGTTCGCGTCGAACTGCAGCTCCACGGTGCCGGTGGGGCCGTGACGCTGCTTGCCGAGGATCACCTCCGCCTTGCCGTGGACGCGCTGCATCTCGGCCTCCCAGGCGAAGAACTCCTCCGTGCCCTCGCGGGGCTTCTTGTTGCCGACGTAGTACTCCTCGCGGAACACGAACATGACGACGTCGGCGTCCTGCTCGATCGAGCCCGATTCGCGCAGGTCGGCGAGCTGCGGGCGCTTGTCGTCGCGGTTCTCCACCTGACGGGAGAGCTGCGACAGGCCGATGATCGGCACCGCCAGCTCCTTGGCGAGCGCCTTCATGCCCGTCGTGATCTCGGTCATCTCCTGCACGCGGTTGTCGCTGCGCTTGCCCGAGCCCGAGAGGAGCTGGAGGTAGTCGACGATCAGCAGGTCGAGGCCCTTCTGGCGCTTCAGGCGCCGGGCGCGGGCGGCGAGCTGGGCGATCGAGATGCCGCCGCTCTGGTCGATGTAGAACGGGATCGTCTGCATGTCCCGGGCGGCATCGGTGATCTTGTAGAAATCCTCGGGCCGGATGTCGCCGCGGCGGATCTTGTAGGAGGGCACGCCCGACTGCTCGGCGATGATGCGGGTCGCGAGCTGCTCGGCCGACATCTCCAGCGAGAAGAAGCCCACGATGCCGCCGTTCACGGTCCGGGTCGTGCCGTCCGGCTGCTTCTCGCCGCGGTAGGCCTTGGCGATGTTGAAGGCGATGTTGGTCACCAGCGAGGTCTTGCCCATGGCCGGGCGGCCCGCGAGGATGATCAGGTCGGAGGGCTGCAGGCCGCCCATCTTGGCGTCGAGGTCGGACAGACCCGTGGCGATGCCCGAGAGCTTGCCGTCGCGCTGGTAGGCCTTGGCGGCCATGTCGACCGCGGCGGTCAGCGCGTCCGAGAATTTCTGGAAGCCGCCGTCGTAGCGTCCGGCCTCGGCCAGCTCGTAGAGCCGGCGCTCGGTCTCCTCGATCTGGTCCCGGGGCGCCTGCTCCACCGGCGCCTCGTAGGCGCCGTTCACCAGATCCTCGCCGATGGTGATCAGCCGGCGGCGGATGGCGAGGTCGTAGATCGTGCGGCCGTACTCGCCGGCGTTGATCACCGTCGTCGCGTCGGCGGCGAGGCGCGCGAGGTACTGCATCACCGTCTGGCCGCCGAAATCGGCGTCGCCCAGATAGGTCTTCATGGTGATCGGCGTGGCGAGCTTGCCGGCCTTGATCAGGGAGGCCGCCACCGTGAAGATCTGCTGGTGGGCATCCTCCATGAAGTGCTCGGCCAGCAGGAAGTCCGACACCCGGTAATAGGCGTCGTTGTTCACCAGGATCGCGCCCAGCAGCGCCTGCTCCGCGTCGATGTTGTGCGGGGCGACGCGGTACTCGGCCTGGACCGCTTCGAGCTTGGCCGTGAGCGCATTGGGCAAGGCCATCGGCGGACGACTCCGTATCAGGCGCCGCGGCGGGCGCGCCAGGATCACACCGCACGACCTTGGCGCCGGTATGGTTACCGAAGCCTAGCCGACGGCCGGTTCTCCCGGGCCGGGGCGCGGAAAAGCGGACGCCCGCCGACTCTCGCGAGGGGCGGGCGTCCATGCTGGAACAAAACTGGAACGTGTCAAGTCTCGGGGACCATCATCCCCAGTGTTCACCGGTATACACGGCGGGGCCCGCCTCGCTGCCCGGCCGCGCCGCCGCGGGCCCGACCGGCCGGTCGGGCCTGCAGGCGGGGATCAGCCGCGGTCGTCGGCACCCTCGCCGGCATCGGCCAGCGCCTGACCGACCTCGAGGCCGAGGTCGTCGAGGTTGAACGCCTCGCGCTCGGTGACCGACTCGCCGCGGGCCTGACGCTCGGCCTCCTCGGGGCTGCGGGCGACGTTGACGGTGATCTCCACCTCGACCTCGGGGTGCAGCACCACCGGGACCGTGTGCAGGCCCAGCGTCTTGATCGGCTGGTTCAGGGTGAACTGACCGCGATCGACCGTGAAGCCCTCCTTCGAGACGACCTCGGCGAGGTCGCGGGTCGAGACCGAGCCGTAGAGCACGCCGGTCTCGCCGGACTGACGGATGAGGACGAAGCTCTGGCCGTTCAGCTTCTCGGCGACGACCTCGGCGTCCTTCTTGCGGTCGAGGTTGCGGGCCTCGAGCTGGGCGCGCTGGGCCTCGAAGTGCTTCTTGTTGGCTTCCGTCGCGCGCAGGGCCTTGCCGCGGGCGAGCAGGAAGTTGCGGGCGAAGCCCGGACGGACATTCACGGTCTCGCCCATCTGGCCCAGCTTGGCCACGCGCTCGAGCAGGATCACTTCCATGGTCTTTCTCCTTCAGGTGTTCGGCCGCGCGGGCCGGGGTCTCACGGCGCCGGATCGCCCTTGGGGCGTCGGCGGTCGAGGGCTGTGTCGGCGAGGCCGAACAGGGTCAGGGCGACCAGGGCGATGCCCTGGGTCACGAACAGGATCAGGTACATGCCGAACAGCATGAGCCCGCGCCCCGGCCGGCCGCGGGAGCGGTCGTGGAAGGCGGCGAGTCCCTGGAGGGCGAAGGCGGCGCTGAACGCGCCGAGGAGCGCGACCCCGAACACGCCGACATAGCCGGGCGCGAAGCACATCCCGACGGCCGCCGCGACCGCCACGAGCGTGCTGCGCGGCATGGCGGTGGAGGGAATGTCGGGCCAGGGCCGCGGCAGGCGGCCGGAGATCTTCACGATCCGGGCCGACGCCCAGAGGTAGAAGGCCAGCAGCAGGGCGAGGCCGTTCGCCGCGAAGGCGGGCACGACGCGGGCGAGGGCGTCCGCCACCTCGGCCCGCGTGACCTCCGCCGGGTCGGCGTCGGCCTCCGGGGCCGGACCGGGCGTCGCCGCCCCGTCCTTGCCGGCCGCCTCGCCGCCGGTCGAGGGCGCGTCGGCGCGCGGGGCATCTGCGCGCGGGGTCTCGGGGGACGGGCGGGCGGAGGGCAGCCGCGTCTGGACCAGGGTCTGGGCGAGCCCGCGCAGCTGCGCGTCGAAGGCGGCGTGGTTCGGCGACGACAGGACCGCGATGGCGATGAAGGCGAGGGCGGCCGTGGCGGCGATCCAGCCGAGCAGGCGGCCGGTCGGGTACCATTCGAGGCCGGCGGGGGTCTCGCGCCCGAGGAGCGCGAGGTAGGCGAGCCACCAGGCGGGCAGGGCGATGTAGGCCGCGAAGGCCAGTCCCAGGAAGGGCGCGATAACCAGGACCAGCGCGAGGCTGCCGGCGGCGGCCGCGGCGAGCGCGGCCTTGTGGCTCCAGCCCAGGCCGACGATCAGGATCGGCAGCGGCGCCACGAGGTAGAGCAGGATCGCGAGCGGCGTCGCCTTCAGCAGCACCCCGAACAGGAGTGCGGAGACGAGGCCCGCGCCGATACCGATGCCGATGTGCTGTGCCATGAAGTCCGCTGTCCCGCTGCCGGTGCGGCAGGGTTAGAGGCGGCGAGGTGCCCCAACGATCGGGCGGCGCGAGCCGCCCTCTGGGAGGACCGGCCCGGGCAGATGCCGGGCCGGCGGGTTCTGATGGCCTACTTGATCACGTAGGGCAGCAGGCCGAGGAAGCGGGCGCGCTTGATCGCCTGGGCGAGCTCGCGCTGCTTCTTGGCCGAGACCGCGGTGATCCGCGACGGCACGATCTTGCCGCGCTCGGACACGTAGCGGGACAGGAGCTTGACGTCCTTGTAGTCGATCTTCGGCGCGTTCGCGCCGGAGAACGGGCAGGTCTTGCGACGACGGAAGAAGGGACGGCGTCCGCCGCCCGCACCAGCACCGAATGCCATGGGTTAGCCCTCCCCGCCGAAGCTGCGCTCGCCGCGGTCACCGCGATCGCCGCGGTCACCACGGTCGCCGCCGAAGCCGCCACCGCCGAAGCCCTCGTCATCGCGACGACGGCCGCGCTCGCGATCCTTGCGGTCGTCGCGGTCGCGCTTCTGCATCATGGCGGACGGCTCGGAATCGAGCTCCTCGACCCGGATGGTCATGAAGCGCAGCACGTCCTCGGAGATCTGCATCTGGCGCTCCATCTCGGCGATGGCGGCCGGCGGGGCGTCGATGTTGAGGAGGGCGAAGTGCGCCTTGCGGTTCTTCTTGATCCGGTAGGCGAGGGACTTCACGCCCCACATCTCGATCTTCTCGAGACGGCCACCGTTCTGCTCGATCACACCCTTGTAGGTGTCGATCATCGTCTCGACCTGCTGGGACGTCACGTCCTGGCGGGCCAAGAGCACATGCTCGTAGAGAGGCATCGTCGGGCCTTTCATCGTCAAAAGGAGCCCGGCCGCCGGAAGGCGGCTGATTCGGGCCGGTTCATCTCGCGCTACGCTCGGCGCCAAGCCCTTCGAGCCGATTTTCAGGCCCGAGCGGTTGATCGAAGGCGGAGACACCGGACGACGGGATCTGGGAGAGCCCTGTGCCGCGAGCGGCACCGTCCGTTCAGCCCCCGGCCGGAGCGAACGCGAGGGGCGGCGCATAGTCGGTTTTTCGCGACCTGGCAAGGTCGCGGCTCGGGTCGCGGCTCGGGTCGCGGCTCGGGTCGCGGCGTGGGTCGTGGGCCCGAACTCCCCGCTGCCGCGGGGATCGGGCCGTGCGTCCCGTGCCGGGCCCTGCCGGGACGGCCCCGCCTGTGCGTAACACACCCACGGGCGCGTGCCGCGCCGCGGCGCGACCCTGTCCGGCACCGCCGAAGCTTGCCGCTCGGGCGGTTCGATGACACAAGCGCGGCGCGGCTGGGGATCCCCGGCCGCACTGGTTTTCGGTAATCCTCCAGATCCGTGATGGCAGAGGCCCCAGCTTCCGGCCCCTCCGAGGTCGGTCCCGTGCTGATCACCGGCGCGAGCGGCTTCCTCGGCTCAGCCCTGGTCGACGTGTTCCGCCGGGCCGGCTTCCCGGTGCGCATCCTCGTGCGCGCGTCGAGCCCCCGCCGCAACCTCACCTGGACCGACGTCGAGATCGCCGAGGGCGACATGCGCGACCCGGCCGCCGTGGCGGCGGCGATGCGCGGCCAGCGCTACCTGATCCACGCCGCGGCCGATTACCGGCTCTGGGCGCCGGACATGGAGGAGATCGTCCGCACCAACCGCGACGGCACGCGCCTGATGATGCGCGCGGCGCTCGAGGCCGGCGTGGAGCGGGTCGTCTACACGTCGAGCGTCGCGACGATCAAACCGCCGGCCGACGGCGTCACGCCGTCCGACGAGACCATGCCGCTGACGCCCGAGACCGCGATCGGCGCCTACAAGCGCAGCAAGGTCGTGGCCGAGCGGGTGGTCGAGGAGATGGTCGCCCGCGACGGCCTGCGGGCGGTGATCGTCAACCCATCGACGCCGATCGGCCCCCGCGACGTCAAGCCGACGCCGACCGGCCGGATCATCCAGGAGGCGGCGCTCGGCAAGATGCCGGCCTTCGTCGATACCGGGCTCAACCTCGCCCACGTGGACGACGTGGCCCAGGGGCACCTCCTGGCGCTGCGCAAGGGCCGCATCGGCGAGCGCTACATCCTCGGCGGCGAGGACGTGTTCCTCTCGCAGATGCTCGCCGACATCGCCGGCATGGTCGGGCGCAAGCCGCCGACCGTGAATCTGCCCCGGGCCGCCGTCTACCCGGTGGCGTTCTTCGCGCAGCTCGCCGCGCGGGTCACCGGCAGGCAGCCCTTCGCGACGATCGACGGGATCCGCATGTCGCGCTACCGGATGTTCTTCTCGGACAGGAAAGCGCGCGCCGAACTCGGCTACACGGCCCGGCCGTACCGGGAGGGCCTGTCGGACGCGATCACGTGGTTCCGGGAGGCGGGCTACCTCGCATGAGCACTCTCGATTCCGCCACCGCGACGCGCTCCGGCAAGGGGCACCGCGACGAGAACTTCCCCGTCGCCTCGCACCTGATCCATCCCCGCCACCGGGGCGCGATCCTGGCATTCTACAACTTCGTCCGCGCCGGCGACGACGTGGCCGATCACGCCGCCCTGTCGCCCGAGCGCAAGATCGAGCTGCTCGATCGCCTCGCCGACGCGCTCACCGGCGCCGGGCCGTCCGATCCCGAGGCCGAGCCGCTGAAGCGCGAGCTCGCGGCCCGCGGCCTGCCGCCCCGGCACGCCCTGGAACTCCTCGACGCGTTCCGCATGGACGCGCGCAAGAACCGCTACGCGGACTGGGACGAGCTGATCCACTACTGCCGCTACTCGGCCATGCCGGTGGGGCGCTACGTCCTCGACGTGCACGGCGAGGACCCGGCCCGGGTCTACCGGGCGTCCGACGCCATCTGCGCGGCGCTCCAGGTGATCAACCACCTCCAGGATTGCGGCAAGGACTTCGCGGCGCTCGACCGGGTCTACCTCCCGCAGGATTGCCTCGACCGTCACGGCGCCTCCGTGGCGATGCTCGGCGAGGCCGAGGCGCCGCCGCAGCTCCGGGCCGCGATCCGCGAGCTGGCGCAGCGCTGCCTGGACCTCCTCGACGAGGGCGCGGTCCTGCCGGACCTGATCGACGACCTGCGCCTGTCGCTGGAGATCGCCGCCATCCACCGGCTCGCCGTCGTGCTGAGCCGGGGCCTGCTGGAGCGCGACCCGCTCTCGGAGAAAGTCCATCACGGCAAGGCCGCCTTCGCGCTGACGGCGCTGGGCGGCGTCGCCGCCACCCTGGCGCGCCGGCCCTTCCGCGGCCGGACCGTCCGGGCCGCGGCTCAGGGAATCCGCTCGTGACCGCCACCGCCACGCCCGCCCAGGACCACGCGAGCGCCGCCCCCGCGCTGCCCGCCGCCGGCTCCTCCTTCTACACGGCGATGCGCCTGCTGCCGAAGGAGCGGCGGGAGGCCATGTACGCCGTCTACGCCTTCTGCCGCGCCGTCGACGACGTCGCCGACGACGGCGGCACCCGGGCCGTCCGGCAGGTCGAGCTCGACCGCTGGCGGGCCGATATCGACGCGCTCTACGCCGGCCGCCCGGCCCCGCGGGTGCGCGACCTCGTGGAGCCCGTGCGCCGATTCGGCCTGAAGCGCGAGGATTTCCAGGCGGTCATCGACGGCATGGCGATGGACGCCGTCGAGGACATCGTCGCCCCCGACGCCGAGACCCTCGACCTCTACTGCGACCGGGTCGCGAGCGCGGTCGGCCGGCTGTCGGTGCGGATCTTCGGCATGCCGGAGGCGGACGGCATCCGGCTGGCGTGGCACCAGGGCCGCGCGCTCCAGCTCACCAACATCCTGCGCGACATCGACGAGGACGCCGAGCGCGGCCGCCTCTACCTGCCGCGCGAGAAGCTCCGGGCGATCGGCCTCGCCGACCCGACGCCGGCCGAGGCGATCGGCCATCCCCGCATCGGCGAGGTCTGCATCTCCCTCGCCCGCGAGGCCGAGGACCATTACCAGGCGACCTGGGAGATCATCCGGCGCAGCCCCCGCAAGGCGACCAAGGCCGCCCGGCTGATGGCCGCCGCCTATCACCTCTACCTCAAGGCGGTCCTCGCGCGCGGCTGGGCGATGCCCCGCGCCCGGGTGAAGCCCGGCAAGCTCGCGCTGCTGGGCGTCGTCGTCCGGCACGGCCTGATCTGATGGGCACCGTCCACGTCGTCGGCGCCGGCCTCGCCGGCCTCGCCGCTTCCGTCGCGCTCGCCGAATCCGGCGCCCGGGTGGTCCTGCACGAGGCCGCCAAGCAGGCCGGCGGCCGCTGCCGCTCGTACTACGACCCGGCCCTCGGCCTGACCATCGATAACGGCAACCACCTGCTCCTGTCCGGCAACGCCGATTCCCTCGGGTTCCTCCGGACGATCGGCGCGCCGGCCGACGCCCTGGTGGGGCCGGACGTGGCGGAGTTCGACTTCGCCGACCTGAAGACCGGCGAGCGCTGGCGGCTGCGGCCCAACGCCGGGCGGCTGCCCTGGTGGGTCATGAGCCCGGCCCGCCGCGTCCCCGGCACCCGGGCGCGGGACTACCTCGCGCCCCTCGGGATCCTGCGCGCGGCCTCCGGCAAGGCGGAGGGCGCGGGCGGCACGATCGGCGCCCACATGGCCTGCGAGGGCACGCTCTACCGGCGCCTCTGGCACCCGGTGCTGCTCGCGGCCCTCAACACCGAGCCCCGCGACAGCGACGTCGGACTGGCGGCGCGGATCCTGCGCGAGACCCTGGGGGCGGGCGGCAAGGCCTGCCGCCCGCTCGTGGCCGTCGAAGGGCTGTCCTACGCCTTCGTGGATCCGGCGATCCGCTACCTCACGAGCCGCGGCTGCGAGATCCGCCTGGGACGGCGCCTGCGCGGCCTCGACCTCGCGGACGGCCGCGTCGGGCAGCTCGTGTTCTCGGACGGTGCCGAGACCCTCGGTCCGGAGGACGGCGTCGTGCTGGCGCTGCCGCCGTGGGTCGCCCGGGAGGTGTTGCCCGGTCTCCTCGCACCGGTGGAATTCCGCTCCATCGTGAACGCGCATTTCGCGCTGGTGCCCAAGCCCGGCAGCCCGCTCGTCCTCGGCGTGGTCAACAGCCTCACGGAGTGGCTTTTCGCCTATCCCGACCGGTATTCGGTCACGATCAGCGGTGCCGACCGGCTCCTCGACGTGCCCCGCGAAGACCTCGCGCGGCAGATCTGGGCCGAGATCGCACAGCTGTGCAACCTTGCACCCGACCTGCCCAGCTGGCAGATCGTAAAGGAGAAGCGTGCGACCTTTGCGGCGACGCCGGCGGAAGCCGCGCGGCGCCCGAAGGCTGAAACCGCCTACGACAATCTCGTCCTGGCAGGCGATTGGACCGCCACCGGCCTGCCGTCGACGATCGAGGGAGCGATCCGCTCTGGTCAGACGGCCGCACGTTCCTTGCGTGCGGGATCTGCCGCGCGTGCTGGAACCCAGGTGCGCGGCGCAGCTTGAGGCATGGCGTCCGCCGCGAGGCGGTCGTTCGAGGCGAGGACTATGAGAGAGGCCGTTAGCAAAGTCGAGGCGCTGCAGCGCTCGAAGACTCAGGGGATCTCGCTCGAGGACGTCGAGCGCGGCGTGGCGCAGGCGACGCGCGCGCTGACCGCCCTGGCGCACGACGACGGGCACATCTGCTTCGAGCTCGAGGCGGATGCCACGATCCCGTCCGAGTACATCCTGTTCCACCATTTCCGCGGCACGCGGGTCCCCGGCGACCTCGAGGCCAAGATCGGCAACTACCTCCGCCGCACCCAGGGGCGGCACGGCGGATGGGCCCTCGTCCACGAGGGGCCGTTCGACATGAGCTGCACGGTCAAGGCGTACTTCGCCCTCAAGATGATCGGCGACGACATCGAGGCGCCGCACATGCGCCGGGCGCGCGAGGGCATCCTGTCCCGCGGCGGCGCGGCCAACGCCAACGTGTTCACCCGCTTCATGCTGGCCCTCTACGGCGAGGTGCCGTGGCGCGCCGTGCCGGTGATGCCCGTCGAGGTGATGTTCCTGCCGAAGTGGTTCCCGTTCCACCTCGACAAGATCAGCTACTGGGCCCGCACCACCGTGGTGCCGCTGTTCGTGCTCCAAGCGACCAAGCCCCGGGCGCGCAACCCGCGCGGCATCAGCGTGCAGGAGCTGTTCGTCACCCCGCCGGAGAGCGTCCGCTCCTGGCCGGGCTCGCCCCACGCCACGTGGCCCTGGACGCCGATCTTCGGCTTCATCGACCGGGTGCTGCAGCGGGTCGAGAACCACCTGCCGCGCAAGAGCCGGCAGCGCGCCATGGAGATGGCCCGCGCCTGGGTGAGCGAGCGCCTCAACGGCGAGGACGGCCTGGGCGCCATCTTCCCCGCCATGGTCAACTCCGTGCTGATGTACGAGGTGATGGGCTACCGGCCCGATCACCCGCAGGTCCGCGTCGCCTGCGATGCCATCGAGAAGCTCGTGGTCGAGAAGGCCGACGAGGCCTACGTGCAGCCCTGCGTCTCGCCGGTCTGGGACACGGCGCTCGCGAGCCACGCGCTGCTCGAGGCCGGCGGCCCCGAGGCCGAGGCGCAGGCCCGCGCCGGTCTGGACTGGCTGAAGCCCCGGCAGGTGCTCGACATCGTCGGCGATTGGGCCGCGCGCAAGCCGAAGGTCCGTCCGGGCGGCTGGGCATTCCAGTACGCCAACGCGCACTATCCCGACCTCGACGACACCGCCGTGGTGGTGATGGCGATGGACCGGGCCATGCACCAGCACGGCCTCGTCGCCGGCATGCCGGACTACAAGGCCTCGATCGCCCGCGCCCGGGAATGGGTCGAGGGGCTGCAATCCGAGGACGGTGGCTGGGCGGCGTTCGACGCCGACAACAACCACATGTACCTCAATCACATCCCGTTCTCGGATCACGGCGCGCTGCTCGACCCGCCGACCGCGGACGTGACCGCGCGCGTGGTCGGCATGCTGTCCCAGCTCGGCGAGACCCGGGAGACCTCCCGCGCCCTCGACCGCGGCGTGAACTACCTCCTGAACGATCAGGAGGAGGACGGCTCGTGGTACGGCCGCTGGGGCATGAACTTCATCTACGGCACGTGGTCGGTGCTCTGCGCCCTCAACGCCGCCGGTGTCGACTCCGCCGATCCGCGCATCCAGAAGGCCGTGTCCTGGCTGATCCGCATCCAGAACCCGGATGGCGGCTGGGGTGAGGATGCCTCCTCGTACAAGATCGACCCGGCCTTCGAGCCCGGCTCGTCCACCGCCTCGCAGACCGCCTGGGCGCTCCTCGCCCTGATGGCGGCCGGCGCGGTCGACGACCCGGCCGTGACCCGGGGCATCAACTTCCTGACCCGCACGCAGGGCGCGGACGGGTTCTGGAAGGAGGAGCGCTACACCGCCACGGGCTTCCCGCGGGTCTTCTACCTGCGGTACCATGGTTACCCGAAGTTCTTCCCGCTCTGGGCGATGGCGCGCTTCCGCAACCTCAAGCGTGGCAACAGCCGGCGCGTCCAGTTCGGCATGTGACGTCCGTCGACGTCCTGGGGCCGGCCCGGCGGGCCGGCTCCGCTCCGCCGGATCGCGGCGCGCTCGACCGTCCCGACAGCCGATCCGCGAGCCCCGGTACGAGACACGTGGCCTCTTCAGACAGCGATCCCGCGGGACCGGACGAACCGCCCCCCGCGCCGGATCCGGCGCGGACCCCGCCCCGGCGCTCGCGCCTGCTTGCGGACCTCGCCGGACTCGTCCACGAGCGCGCCATGATCGATCTCGCCGCACCCGTCCTGGCCGTCACCGGCCTCGCCCGCGAGCGCCGCATGGCGGCGGGGGAGGGGGTCGAGGCCGTGGGGGCCGGCGGCAATCCCCACCGGCTCCGCCAGCTCCTGGAGGCCCGCGGCCAGCCCGGCTGCCGGGCTGTGATCAGCTTCGGCATCGCGGGCGGCCTCGATCCCTCGCTCCGGCCCGGCGACGTCGTGGTGGGCACCGGCGTGGTGAGCGAGGAGGGGCGGCGCGCCGCCGATCTCGACCTGTCGGCCACGCTGCTCAACCTCCTGTCCGGCGTCGGGCCGCGGGTGATCCCGGCGGATCTGGCTGGCGTCGACACGGCGGTGCTCGCGGTCGACGGCAAGACGGACCTGCGGACCACCACCGGCGCCGCGGCCGTCGACATGGAATCGCACGTGGCCGCGTCCTTCGCGGGCCGGCACGGCCTGCCCTTCGCGGCCGTCCGCGTGATCTGCGATCCGGCCGATCAGGCCTTGCCGGCCTTCGCGGCCTCGGCGCTCACGCCGGACGGCGAACCCGACATCGCCGCGGTGTTCTTCGCCTTCGCGCGCGGCCGGGCGCGGCTGGGAGACCTGATGCGCCTCGCCCGGGACTCGAACGCCGCCTTCGCGGCGCTGGGACGGTGCCGGACGCGGCTCGGGCCGGGGCTCGGGATCCCGATGCCGGGACGTGAAACGGCTTCAGGTTGAGATAGGCGGCCACGCACCGTCTTTGCGAGCGAAACGAAGCAATCCAGCTGCAGCCCCGCTGGCCGATGTACCGCCGCCTGGGTTGCTTCGCTGCGCTCGCAAAGACGATCGGTTCAGACACGCAAAAAAGACGCCGGCCTGTTCGGCCGGCGCGAGTCGGAGGTCACCACGAGACGGCGCGGGGCGGACCCCGCGCCGGGAGAAACCGGCCTCAGCCGGCCTTCTTGTTGAGCGAGACCGCCACGAACCGGGTCTGGCCCTTGCCGCTCTTCACCCGCATCAGCACGGCCTTGCGCCCGCTCGACTCGGCCGCCCGGATCTGCGTCGCCACGTCCGACGGACGGGCCACGCTCTGGCCGCCGACGTCGAGGATCACGTCGCCCGCCTCGATACCCTTGGCGGCCGCCGGGCCGTCGGGATCGACCTGGACCACCGCGACGCCCTGATCCGACAGGCCGACATCGCCGGCCGGGGCGAGCTGCAGGCCGAGCCGCGGCTGGCCGTTGCCCGAGTCGTCGTCGCGGCTCGCCATCTTGGTGCCGTCGGTCGGCATCGTGCCCAGCGTCACCGTGGCGGTGTCGGTCTTGCCGCCGCGCAGATAGCTCAATTCGACCTTGGCGCCCGGCTTCAGGCCGGCGATCTTGCGCGACAGTTCGCGGGCGCTGTCCACCGTGTCGCCGTTGACCTTCTCGATCACGTCGCCCGCCTTCAGGCCAGCCTTGGCCGCCGGGGTACCGTTCTCGGCGTGGTCGACCAGGGCGCCCTTGGCCTTGTCGAGGCCCAGGCCTTCGGCGATGTCCTGCGTCACGGGCTGGATCTGGACGCCCAGGTAGCCGCGGGCGACCTTGCCGTCGGTCCGGAGCTGGTCGACCACCGCCTGAACGGTCTCGGCGGGGATCGCGAAGGCGAGGCCGACGCTGCCGCCCGACGGGGACGCGATGGCGGTGTTCATGCCGACCACCTCGCCGTTGACGTTGAAGGTCGGGCCGCCCGAGTTGCCCTTGTTGATCGGCGCGTCGATCTGCAGGAAGTCGTCGTAGGGGCCGGCGCCGATGTCGCGGCCGCGGGCCGAGACGATGCCGGCGGTCACGGTGCCGCCGAGGCCGAACGGGTTACCGATCGCCACGACCCAGTCGCCGACCTGCGGCGCGGCCTTGCCGAACTGGACGTACGGGAAGTTCGAGCCCTCGGTGATCTTCAGCAGGGCGACGTCCGTCTTGGAATCCTTGCCGATGACTTTCGCGTCGAGGGTGCGGCCGTCGTCCAGCGTCACCTGCACGGTCTTGGCATGGTCGACCACGTGGTTGTTGGTGACCACGTAGCCGTCGGCCGAGATGATGAAGCCGGAGCCGACCGCACCGCGCGGGCCCTGATGCTGGGGCTGCATGCCGCCGGGGCCGTTCTGGCCGAAGCGCTTGAAGAACTCGCGCAGCTGCGGCGGCACGTTCTGGAGGTTGCGCCCCTGGCTCGGACCGTCGTCGTCGTCGCTGCTCGCCGAGTCGTCGAGCTTCACCTTCACCGAGACGACGCCCGGCTTCACCTTGCTGACGATGCCGGCGAACGAGCCCGGCGGGTGCTCGGGGGCCTCGATCGGCGACTTGGGCAGAGCCTGCGCGTAGGCCGGGGTCGCGGCCGGCAGATAGCCGCTGCCGACGGCACCGCCGGCGATCAGCGCGGCGGCCGCCACGGAGGCGAGGGCGCGGCGCGAGGTGCGGCCAGTGGGACGGGTCTCGGTCATGGGGGGTCTCAACCTCTCGGGACTGATCGGGACGACGCCGGCGGTCGCGGCCGTCGATGGGATCTGTCTAAGGGGCGGCGCCTGACCCGGGCGTGGCGATCAAATTACCGTTTGGACAGGTGGCCGAGCGGTCGTGAAGCCCCACCTCGACCCCCGCGATCGACCGATAACGGAGGCCCGACGTCGCGGCGCCGGCCGAGCCGGATCCGGGCTCGTGCCACCCGGCACCGCGGTTTCCGGAAGTCGATCTAAAATACCGCTCAGTTCGGCAGACCGGCGTAAATTCGGTGCCGCTAGACCCGAGCGTGCAGGCAGAGGGATCGACAATGAAGGCGCTGCTGGCGGCTGCCATGTTCTTCGGGTCGACTATCGGCGCGTTGGCGGTCGACTCGTACGCGGATTACCGGGGCTACTTCGACGCGAAGCCCGACGTCACAGATCGCGCGCCGCGCGGTGCTTCCGACGGGACGTACGGCGTCGATACGCGACGCCCCGGCGATGAGCGCGCCGCGAAATCGGCGGCCAACTTCCGGCCCGGCTACTGGAACCAGGCCGGCGGCTAAGTTCCGCCGGACTATGCCCTGCATCCGCGGGGCGCGTCGCAGGACGGCTTCTGGACCCCGAACGACGCGACCGCCGCCAGTTGGGGTGGGCCGCGGGCGTTCACTGGCACGCTCGGCACCCGCCGCTGACGCGCCGGCGCAGGGCGCCGAGGCCTGGTTGGGACGCGGCCTGACGGTTCGAGGCGCGTCCCGGACGGGCGTTCAGTCGCCGCTGAGCCGGTCCAGAGCTTCCTCGATCTTCGCCAGCCGCGCCGACTCGCTCTCGCGGCGCTCCCGGTTCTCCTCGATGATCTCCTCGGGCGCCCGGGCCACGAAGTCGGCGTTACCGAGCTTGGCGTCGATCTTCTTGATCTCGCCCTGCGCCTTGCCCTGCTCCTTCTTCAGGCGCGCGACCTCAGCCGCCAAGTCGACCACGCCTTCCAGCGGCAGCGCGGCGACGCTGCCGCGCACCAGGAGCTGGACCGAGTTCCTCGGCGGCGCCTCCGAGAAGGTGATCTCCGACAGCCGGGCGAGGCGCAGGAGCGTGTCGCGCCACGCCTCCACCCGCGCTCTCACCTCCGGGGCGGCGCCGACCATGACCAGCGGGATCTGCGCGCCGGCCGGAACATTGGTCTCGGACCGCGCCGAGCGGATCTGGCTGACGAGATCGACCACGAACCCGACCTCGGCCTCGGCGGCCGCGTCGGCGAGACCGCCGAGGTCCGGCCAGGCGGCCAGGGTCAGCAGGCCGCGCTCCGGCAGGTCGGCGCCCTTGATCGCCCACAGCTCCTCCGTGAGGAACGGCATGAACGGGTGCAGCAGCTTGGCGACCTGATCGATCAGGAACGCCACGCTCGCCTGCGTCTCGGCCCGGATCGCCGGATCGACGCCCTCGCCCTGGAGCACCGGCTTGGCGAGCTCGAGATACCAGTCGCAGAAGATGTTCCAGACGAAGCGGTAGGCCACCGCCGCCGCGTCGTTGAAGCGGAAGGCCTCGAGGGCGCCCGCGACCTCGTCGACCGCGCGGGCCGCCTCGGTGAGCGCCCAGCGATTGATCGCGCCGGTGGCCGAGCGCGGGTCGAAGGCCGGGTCGAGGCGGCAGCCGTTCAGCTCGGCGAAGCGGGCGGCGTTCCAGAGCTTGGTCGCGAAGTTGCGGTAGCCCTGGACCCGGTCGGTGGACAGCTTGATGTCGCGGCCCTGGACGGCCAGCGCGCAGAGGGTGAAGCGCAGGACGTCGGCGCCGACCTGATCGATCAGCTCCAGGGGATCGACGACGTTCCCCTTCGACTTCGACATCTTTGCGCCCGACGCGTCCCGCACCAGGGTGTGCAGGTAGACCGTGTCGAAGGGCGCCCGGTCGGTGAGGTGCAGGCCCATCATCATCATCCGGGCGACCCAGAAGAACAGGATGTCCTTGCCGGTCACCAGGGTGTTGGTCGGGTAGAAGCGCGCGAGTTCCGGGGTCGAGTCCGGCCAGCCCAGCGTCGAGAACGGCCAGAGCGCCGAGGAGAACCACGTGTCGAGGACGTCCGCGTCGCGGGAGAGCGCGACCGGCCGGCCGTGCTGCGCCTCGGCCGCCGCCTGCGCCTCGGCCTCGCTCTCGGCGACGAAGATGCCGCCCGCCTCGTCGTACCAGACCGGGATCTGGTGGCCCCACCAGAGCTGGCGCGAGATGCACCACGGCTCGATGTTGGTGAGCCACTGGAAGAAGATCTTCTCGTAGTTCTCGGGCACGAACTTGGTCTGCCCGTCGCGCACCGCCTGCAGGGCGCGCTCCGCGAGCGGCTTGACGTTCACGTACCACTGGTCGGTCAGGTACGGCTCGATGACCACGCCCGAGCGGTCGCCGTGCGGGACCGCGTGGGTGTTCGGCTCGATCGCGCGCAGCCGACCGCGCGCCTCCATCAGCGCCACCACCTCCTTGCGGGCCTGCGCCCGGTCGAGGCCGTGGAGCGCCAGGGCCTCCGGCTCGGGCGCGACGCCGTCGAGGAAGTCGGCGTTGCCGTCGAGCAGCATCCGGCCCTCGGGATCGAGGACGTTGATCAGGCCGAGCCCGTGGCGGCGGCCGACGTCGAAGTCGTTGAAGTCGTGGGCGGGCGTGATCTTGACCGCGCCGGTGCCCTTCTCGGGATCCGAGTAGGTGTCGGCCACGATCGGGATCAGCCGCCCGACCAGCGGCAGGCGCACGCGCTGGCCGACGAGCGCGGTGTAGCGCGCGTCCTCGGGATGGACCGCGATGCCGGTGTCGCCCAGCATCGTCTCCGGGCGGGTGGTCGCCACCGTGATGACGGCGCCGGTCTCGTTGCCGGCCTCGTCCACCACCGGGTAGTCGAAGTGCCAGAGATGGCCCCTGGTCTCGACCTGCTGGACCTCCAGGTCCGAGATCGCGGTCTGGAACTTCGGGTCCCAGTTCACCAGCCGCTTGTCGCGATAGATCAGGCCCTGCCGGTGCAGGTCGACGAAGGTCTTGAGTACGGCCCGGCTCAGCCCCTCGTCCATGGTGAAGCGCTCGCGGGACCAGTCGCAGGAGGCGCCCAGCCGCTTGAGCTGGTTGACGATCGCGCCGCCGGATTCCGCCTTCCAGGCCCAGACCTTCTCGACGAAGGCCGCGCGGCCGATCTCGCGGCGGCCGGGCTCCTGACGCTCCATCATCCGCCGCTCGACCACCATCTGGGTGGCGATGCCGGCATGGTCCGTCCCCGGCTGCCAGAGCACGTCCTTGCCGCGCATGCGCTCGAAGCGGCAGAGGATGTCCTGCAGCGTGTTGTTCAGGGCGTGGCCCATGTGCAGGGAGCCCGTCACGTTCGGCGGCGGGATCACGATGCAGTACGGCGGGGCCCCGGCGCGCTCGGGCCGGCCGGCACGGAAGGCGTCCGCCTCGGCCCAGGCGGCGGAGATCCGCGCCTCGACGGAGGTGGGCTCGAAGGTCTTGTCCATCATCGCGGGTACGGGCCGGCGCTTGTCCAAACGGGGGTGGCCCCGCTTTCGACCGTCACGCCGCTCCCGTCAACACGCGGACGGCGGCCCGCGGCCGCCGAACCCAGGCCGCCGGCTCAGCGGCCGCGCGACACCCGCTCGATCTCGGCGCGCACGAGGCGCTCGACCACGGCCGGGAGATTGTCGTCGAGCCAGGATTTCAGCATCGGCCGGAGCATCTCCTTGACGAGATCCTCCAGGGTCCGGGCGTTCTGCGTCAGCACCGTGTGGGCCAGCAGGTTGAACGCGCCGCTGACGCTGGCATCCGTGGCCGCAGAGACCAGGGCCTCGGGCTCCGGTTCGGGCGCGCGGGCCGCCTGGAGCACGGGCTGCGGGGGCGGAGGCGGTGGGGGCGGCGGCTCCGGCTCCGGGGCCGGCTCGGGCTCGGGCTCCGGCTCGGGCGCGGCAATCACCGGGTCCTCGAAATCGATCGCGTCGAAGTCGAGCAGGTCCGGGGCCGGCTCGGGTTCCGGCTCCGGCTCGACGACGCGCGGGCGCATCACCGGCTCGGCGACCTCCGCGAGGTCGAGCACGTCGTCGGGCTCCGGAGCGGGCGCCGCGACCTCGGCCGGCTTGGCGGCCTGATCGTCGGCGATGATCCTCCGGATCGACGCGAGGATCTCTTCCATCGAAGGCTCGTGCGCCTTATCGGCAGCCTTGTCCTGGAATTTCGAGTCCGGGATCTTGGGGCTTGCTGCACTCATCGGCAGGCGCACTCGGGCATGGGAGACTGGAAAGCGACCCGAATGGATCGATGTTCAATCAGTATTCCATGCCGTTTCGTGACGGCAAGCGCGCCCACAACACACTCCCCGTGGAAAAGCCGTCAGCGACCGTCCGGGGTGCGCAGGCCGAACCAGAGATCCTTGACCTGATCGTAGTGAACCTTGGCGCTGTAGTATTCGACCGGGAGCGCCGTGAAGCGTGCGGTCAACTGTCCGATCGCCTGGACCACCCCGTAGGAGAAGATCACCCGGTCACGCTGGGCGACGATGAGGTTCACCCGGGAGTTCAGCAGTTCCTGCTGCGCGTTGAGCACGTCGAGGGTCGTGCGCTGGCCGACGCGCGCTTCCTCTCGCACGCCGTTCAGCGCCACCTCGTTGGCCTGGACCTGGGCCTGGGCGGCGATGACCTGCGCCTTGGCGGCCTCGAGCCGGCCCCAGAAATCGACGATCTGGGCGCGGACCTGATCGCGGATCTGGTCGACCTGGATGCGGGCCTGGCCGACCGACTCCTTGGCCTGCCGGATCTGCGCGTAGGTCTGGCCGCCCTCGTAGATCGGGATCGAGAGCCGGCCGCCGACGAAGCCGACGAAGAAGCTCTGGTTCGGTCCGTTCTGGTCGTAGAGCTGGCTGAGCGAGCCCTGCAGGCTGAGCTGCGGGGCGAGCTGGCCTTCCAGGACTTTCACCTGGGCCTCGCTCGCGTCGACATTGTGGATGGCCGAGACGACCTGCGGGTGCTCGCGCAGGCCGACGGCGATCGCCTGATCGAGACTGCGCGGGACGAACCGGTCGAGCGGCCGACCCGGCGCGAGCTGGCGCGGCTCGACGCCGATATTCTGCCGGTAGACGCCGATGCTCGTGCGGAGGGTCGATTCGGCCTGGGCGACCTGCGATCGCGCGCCGGCCAGTCGAGCCTCGGCCTGGGCGACGTCGGTCCGGGTCACCTCGCCGACGTTGAAGCGGTCCCGGGTCTGGCGGAGTTGCTCCTCCAGAACCTCGACGTTGTTCCGGTTCAGCTCCAGCGTCGCCGTGTTGCTGAGCACGTTCATGTACGCCTGGACGGCGCTGTACAGAACCGACAGTTCGGTGAAGCGCAGGCTCTCGCGCTGGCTGTAGACCTGCGACTCCGCGCGCCGGACCGTGTTGTCGGTCTGGAAGCCGTTGAAGATCGTCTGCGTGACGTTCAGGCTGGCGGAGCTCGGCAGGTAGGTTGTGCGCGTCGTCCGCCGGGAGGTGATGACCTGGCTCGCGATGTCGGAGGTCGCGCCGCCGGACAGGCCCTCGCCGCCGGTCGCGGAACCCGCCGCCCCGGCACCTGAGGTTCCGATGCCGGTGGTGCCACCCGCGGTCCCGATCCCCGTCGTCCCGATCCCCGTGGTCGTTCCGGTCCCGGTCGTCCCGGCGCCCGCCGTTCCGCCCAGGCCGCCGCCCGTCGTCCCGAGGGCCGATCCGGTGGTGGTCGCGGCCGTGCCGCCGGTGGCCGCCGACGCGACCGTGCTGGACGAGCGCGTCTGAAGGTACTGGACGCCGATCGCGGCGTTGACGTTGACGGTCGGCCGGTAGCCCGACTGCGCGATCGCCACGTTCTCGTCGATAGCGCGCACGCCCGCACGGCTGGCGTTCAGGCTCGGATTGCCCTGATAGGCCTTCGCGAGAGCGCTCTCCAGAGTCTCGGCCGATGCCGGCATGGCAGCCAGCATCGCGAGTCCGGACACCATCCCGGCCAGGCGGAACGTCGGGCAACTCGCTGGTGGACGTCGTGTCACGATGAACAAGCCCTTGCGGTCTCTTTCGGTCCGGAAGTCCGAGACGAAAACGGCCAAGGTACGGCGTTTCGCTCGTCTCCGATCAAGCCCGCCCCACCGTCACGCTTAGCGCAAACCGGACGCTTTGGCTCGCCTCGGTGCGGGTCTGGCGGCGGAATGTGCGGCGTTGGGGCATTAAGGTGACACACCCGGCGCGGACAGCGCGGCACGCGAGCGAATTGAGTTGTTAAGTCGCATAAATACGCTCTTCCAAAGACTATTGACGGCGTGCAGCCACGCGAGACTTGGGAGCCGACGCATCGCCCCCGGCTGGGCAGGGGGGGGCGTTCCGCGGCTGGCCCTGCGGTCGACACCGGTCCGCGCCTAGTAGCGGTCCATCCCGCCGCCGCCGGCGTCGGGCTCCAGATCCAGCGGTCCCTCGGGCGCGGATTCCGGCTCGGGTGCGCGGCGCGCCCGCGCCGGCGGTCGCGGCTTCGGCACCGGCCCTGCCAGCGCGGCCGACGGGTTCGGTTTCGGCGCGGCGCTCGGGGAAGCCGGCTGCCCGCGGGTGCCGGGCGGCCCGGGCGGCCCGGGCGGGGCCACGGGCCCCCTCCGCCCCCCG
>NZ_JBKFBI010000081.1:0-26406 GCF_053346095.1 Methylobacterium sp. A52T
GCGCCGGTCCGCCGCGCTCATCCGGCCGGGACCGCCGCGCGGGCCGGGGCGGCCGCCAGCGGCCAGCGGGGCCGCGCCGGGGCGGTGAGGTCGTCCACCAGCCCGAGGCGCAGGCGCTCCAGCCCCGCCCAGGCGATCATCGCGCCGTTGTCGCCGCAGAGGGGCAGGGGCGGGGCCACGAAGCTCAGGCCCGCCTCGCCCGCGAGGGACGCCAGCGCCCGCCGGACGGCGCCGTTGGCCGCCACGCCCCCCGCCGCCACCAGGGCGGTGGGGCGTCCGGCGACGTCCGAGAAGGCGCGCAGGGCGACCCGGGCGCGGTCCACCACCACGTCGACCACGGCGGCCTGGAAGCTCGCGCAGAGGTCGGCGACGTCGCGCTCGGCCAGCGGGGCGATCCGCTCGGCCTCGATCCGCACGGCGGTCTTGAGGCCCGAGAGGGAGAAGTCGGCCTCGCGGCGGCCGAGCATCGGCCGGGGCAGGGCGAAGCGCTCGGGATCGCCGGCCTCGGCCACGCGCTCGACCTCGGGGCCGCCGGGATAGCCGAGGCCCAGGAGCTTGGCGACCTTGTCGAAGGCCTCGCCGATGGCGTCGTCGACGGTGGAGCCGAGGCGCACGTAGTCGCCGACGCCGCGCACGGCGACGAGCTGGGTGTGGCCGCCCGAGACCAGGAGCAGCAGGTAGGGGAAGGCGATGCCGTCGGTGAGCCGCGCCGTGAGGGCGTGGGCCTCCAGGTGGTTGACGGCGAGCAGGGGCTTGCGGGTCACGAGCGCCAGGGTCTTGGCGGTGACGAGGCCGACCAGCACGCCGCCGATCAGCCCGGGCCCGGCCGCCACCGCGATGCCGTCGAGGTCCCGGAAGCCGGTCCCGGCCCGGTCGAGGGCGCGGGCGATCAGCCGGTCGAGCACCTCGACATGGGCGCGGGCGGCGATCTCCGGCACGACGCCGCCGTAGGCCGCGTGCTCGGCGATCTGACTGAGCACCTCGTTGGCGCGGATCTGAGCGCCGCCCTCCTCGTCGACCGACACCACCGCGGCGGCGGTCTCATCGCAGGTGGTCTCGATGCCGAGCACGGTCTTCTGCACGCGCGGAACTCCTTGGTCCGGGCTCATCCTATCCGGCGGCGGCGGCGGCGCGAAGGCGGCCGGCCCCCGCCCGGACCCGGAGCGTGGTGGATGCGCGGCGCCCCCGTCCCCGGAGGACGCCGCGCGAGCCGCCGTCAGTCGACGGCGACCATGACGTCGGAGGCCTTGATCACCGCGTAGGCGGGACCGCCGGCGACGAGCTTGAGGGCCTCGACGGCCTCGTTGGTGATCGAGGCGGTGACCACCTGGCCGGGGCTGATCTCGATCCTCACGTGGGAGGTGGTCGCCCCCTTCTCCACCGAGACGACCGTACCCTTGAGAACGTTGCGCGCGCTGATCTTCATGGTCTTCTGCCAATCTCCACGAGCGGCACCGGAACGGGCCGCGGGGCGGCCCCGGGCCGGTCTCCTACAGCATGGCGGAGCCCGGCGCGACCGCCTCAGCGCGGATCGGACCCGGGCGCGCCGGGCTCGTCCTCGGGGACCGGCGCGGCGCCCCAGGCGGCGAGCGCGGCGTTGAGGTCTTCGAGGACGAAGTGCCGGGCGCTGTCCCGGTCGTAGCCGTCTGCGAGGAGGTCGTCGTAATCCGTGAAGACGTGGCGCGCGTAGGCCACGAGGGCGAGGCGGGCCGCCGTCTCGGGGGCGGCCCGGCGGAGGCCGGGGCTCGCCAGCGCCCGGTCGAGCGCGGCCTCCGCCTCGAAATCCGGCAGGCGCGGGGCGAGGCGGGCCAGGGCCGCGGCGACGGCCTCACGGCGGTTCAGGGGCGGACCGGCGCTCACCGGGGATCTGCCGTCGGCATGATTTTAAAGGTGTGATCGGATAGGATCGCCGCCAGATGAGGCGGGGCCGGCACAGGATCCTCCGCCGGGGAGATCACGTCCATGGCAATTCTTCGTCCCGCGCTGCTTCTCGGCCTCCTGCTCGGGGCGACGCCGGCGCTGGCCCAGAGCCCGGCTCCGGGCGCGGGCCCCGGCCCGGCCGCCGCCCCGACCGGCCCCATCGTGGGCGGCCGCCGGGTGACCCCCATGAGCCAGACCAAGCCGCCGGGCAACGCCGCGGCCACCGGGTTGCCGCAGCCCGTGAGCCAGGCCGAGATGATCAAGGCTCAGAAGGCCGCCGAGGCCCGCTCGAAGGCCTGGGACAGCAAGATGCGGCACACGATGGGCTCGATCTGCCACGGCTGCTGAGGCCCGCGCCCCGTCCCGGGTGCCGGAGGCCGGCCTTCGGGACGGGGGTGTCGAAACGCGAAGGGGCCGCCCGAACGGGCAGCCCCTCCATCGGTCGCCGGGGCGACAGGATCAGCGGGAGTAGAACTCGATGACGAGGTTCGGCTCCATCTGCACCGGGTAGGGCACCTCGGACAGGCTGGGGATGCGGGTGACGCGGGCGGTCATCTTGGCGTGGTCGGCCTCGATGTAGTCCGGCACGTCGCGCTCGGAGAGCTGGGTCGCCACGATGACGATCTCGAGCTGGCGGGACGACTCCTTGACCTCGATGAGGTCGCCGGCCTTCACCTGGTAGCTCGGGATGTTGACGCGGACGCCGTTCACCTTGACGTGCCCGTGGTTGACGAACTGGCGCGCGGCGAACGGGGTGGCGACGAACTTCGCCCGGTAGACGACGGCGTCGAGGCGGCGCTCGAGCAGGCCGATCAGGTTCTCGCCCGAGTCGCCGCGCAGGCGGATCGCCTCGGCGTAGTAGCGGCGGAACTGCTTCTCGGTGATGTTGCCGTAGTAGCCCTTGAGCTTCTGCTTGGCGCGCAGCTGCGTGCCGAAGTCGCTCATCTTGCCCTTGCGGCGCTGGCCGTGCTGGCCGGGGCCGTACTCGCGGCGGTTGACGGGGCTCTTCGGGCGGCCCCAGATGTTCTGGCCCATGCGGCGGTCGAGCTTGTGCTTCGCCTGAATCCGCTTCGACATATCTTCCGCGTCCTCTCGTGACGAGAATGAGGAACGCGCCCTCCTTTTCCCGGCCCTTCGCGGTCCGGGACGACAGGGCGGGAGGATCCCGCCCACGGGTGCGCGTGAAAACGCGACGGGGCCCCGTGCGGAGCCCCATCGACGGGCGGGTCTTTAGGGGACGGACGCGCCGCGGTCAACCGTGAGAGGTCAGATGGACGAGTCAGTCGCGCTCCGGCGCGGTGCGCCCGCGGACGCGGAGGCGATCCGGGCGCTGGTGGAGGCGGCCTACACCAAGTGGATCCCGGTGATCGGCCGCCTGCCGATCCCCATGCGGGCGGACTACGCGCAGGCTCTGCGGGACCACCGGTTCGACCTGCTGCTGGCCGGCCCGGATCTCGCCGGCCTGATCGAGACGCGGGCCGAGGCCGATCACCTGCTGGTCGTCAACGTCGCGGTGCACCCGGCCTTCCAGGGCCGGGGCTTCGGCAGCCGGCTGATGGGACGGGCCGACGCGGTCGCGGCCGAGGCCGGACTGGCGCGACTGCGCCTCTACACCAACAAGAAGTACACGGCGAACCTGCGCCTCTACGGGGCACTCGGCTACCGGGTGGAGCGGGAGGAGCTCTACGACGGACCGGGCCGGACCCGCGACGACGACGTCACCGTGCACATGGTGAAGGACCTGGTTTGAGGAATCGGCGCCGGCCCTGCCGTCTTCCGGCTCCCCTCAGGTCACCACGCTCGGCTCAGGCCTTCCGGTGCGCGGCGCGATCTCGGCGATCGCGCGGGCCGCGGCCGCCACCGGGGCCAGCACCTCGGCCACGGCCAAGTCGAGCCGGTCCGGCGCGTTCTCGTAGCGCTCCAGGTAGACCCGCAGCGTCGCCCCGGCGGTGCCGGTGCCCGAGAGCCGGAACACCGCCCGCGCGTCCTCGGCGAAGCCGATCCGGATGCCCTGGCGCTCGGTGAGCGAGCCGTCCACCGGATCGCGGTAGGCGAACTCGTCGGCCGTCGACACCGTGAGGTTGCCGATCCGCGTGCCCGGCAGCCCGGCGAGCTTCTCGCGGAGCGCGTCCATCAGGCCGTTGGCGGCGTCGGAATCGACCTCCTCGTAATCGTGGCGGGCGTAGTAGTCGCGCCCGTAGGCGCGCCAATGCGCCCGCACCAGCGCGTCGGCGCGCTCGCCGGTGGCGGCCAGGATGTTGAGCCAGAGCAGCACTGCCCAGAGCCCGTCCTTCTCGCGCACGTGGTTGGAGCCGGTGCCGGCGCTCTCCTCGCCGCAGAGCGTGATCAGCCCGGCATCCAGCAAATTGCCAAAAAACTTCCAGCCGGTGGGGGTCTCGTAGGCCTCGATGCCGAGGGCGGCCGCGACCCGGTCGGCGGCGCGGCTCGTCGGCATGGACCGCGCGACACCGGCGAGCCCGCCCGCGTAGCCCGGCGCCCGGTGGGCGTGGGCGGCGAGCAGGGCGAGGCTGTCGCTCGGCGTCACGAACAGGCTAGGTGCCACGATCATGTTGCGGTCGCCGTCGCCGTCCGAGGCGGCGCCGAAATCCGGCGCGTCCGGGCCCTGCATCAGGTCGAACAGGTCGTGGCAATGGACCGGGTTCGGGTCCGGGTGGTGGCCGCCGAAATCCTCCTTCGGCACGGCGTTGACCACCGTGCCGGCGGGGGCGCCGAGCATCCCTTCGAGGATCGCCGTCGCGTACGGCCCCGTCACCGCGCTCATGGCGTCGAAGCGCATGCGGAAGCCGGAGGCGAACAGCCGCGACACCGCGTCGAAGTCGATCAGCGTGCGCATCAGCTCGGCGTAGTCGGCCACCGGGTCGATCACCGTGACCGTCATGGCGCCGAGGCGGATGTCGCCGAGCGTGTCGAGGTCGAGGTCCGGGGCCTCGACGACGCGGTACTCGGTCAGCGCCTTGGCCCGCGCGAAGATCGCGTCGGTGACGGTTTCCGGTGCCGGGCCGCCGTTGGCGGCGTTGAACTTGATGCCGAAATCGCCCTCCGGGCCGCCCGGGTTGTGGCTCGCCGAGAGGACGATGCCGCCGAGCGCCTTGGCCTTCCGGATCACGCAGGAGGCGGCCGGCGTCGAGAGCAGGCCGCCCTGCCCGACCAAGACCCGGCCGAAGCCGTTTCCGGCGGCCAGCCGCAGCGTCTTCTGCACCACCTCGCGGTTGAGGAACCGGCCGTCGCCGCCCAGCACCAGGGTGGCGCCCGCCTTGTCGGGCAGGGTGTCGAAGATCGCCTGGACGAAGTTCTCGACGTAGTTCGGCTGCCGGAACACCGGCACCTTCTTGCGCAGGCCGGAGGTGCCCGGCTTCTGGTCGGGGAACGGCGTGGTGGCGACGGTGGTCGGAGTCGTCATAAGCGGGCGTCTCCCGGGATCCTGCGCCTCAATGCCCGCCCGGAGGCGCGGCGTCACCAGCCCCGGCGACAGGGGCGAGCTTTTTTCACGCGGATTCGCCGGATCGGGCGGCGGAACCCGCCGCCTGTCCGCCGCCTGCCGCTCCGGAGCGTTGCGCCCGCCGGTACCCGCCGGTTCAATCGCCCGAGCCGCCGGACAAGGCGGACCGGAGGAAACCATGGCGGACAGACCGATGCGGACAGATCCGAACGCGGCACGACCGGGCCGGGGCCTGGCCCGGCGCGAGTTGGTCGGGGCGCTCGCCGCCGGAGCGGCGGTCGCGGCCTCGGCGGCCCCTGCCGTCGCGGCTCTCGCGGCCCGGCTGGCCACGGAAGAGTTCCGCCTGCCCTGGAGCGAGCCCGGCGTGGACATCTACGTGCGCAACAAGCGCCCGGCCGGCACCGACACGTTCCCGGGCGACCGGATCCTGCTCTACGTGCACGGCTCGACCTACCCGTCATCCACGGCCTTCGACCTGCCGCTCGGCGGGATGTCGGCCATGGACTACCTCGCGGGCCTCGGCTTGGACGTCTACTGCGTGGACCTGCCGGGCTACGGCCTGTCGGGCCGTCCGGCCGCCATGGACGCGCCGCCGGACGACAACCCGCCGCTGATGCGCACGCCCGACGCCGCCAAGGTGGTGGGGCAGGTCGTCGACTTCATCAAGAAGCGGCGCGGCGTCGAGAAGATCGACCTGATGGGCTGGTCCTGGGGAACCTCCACCATGGGGCTCTACACCAGCACCCACAACGACAGCGTCAACCGCCTCGTCCTCTACGCGCCGCAATGGCTCGCGCGCACGCCGGGCCTGATCGGCGGCGGCGGCAAGGTGGGGGCCTACCGCACCGTCAGCCGGGACAGCGCCCGGGCCCGCTGGCTGACCGGGGTGCCCGAGGACAAGAAGGCCGACCTGATCCCGGCGGGCTGGTTCGACCAGTGGGCCGACGCGACCTTCGCGACCGACGCGGCCGGGGCGAAGCGGTCGCCGCCGGTCCTGCGCGCGCCGAACGGCACGGTCGCCGACAAGGACGCCTACTGGGCGGCCGGCAAGCCGCTCTACGACCCGGGCAAGATCCGCGTGCCGGTGCTGATCATCCACGCCGAGTGGGACGCCGACCTGCCGAGCTACCAGGCCCAGGAATACTTCGCCAAGCTCACCCACGCCCCCTACAAGCGCTTCGTCGAGCTGGGGGAGGGCACCCACACGGTGATGATGGAGAAGAACCGCATGCAGTTCCTCCACACCGTCGGGGCGTTCCTCACGGAGGCGGACCCGCAGGCGCTGAACTGAGGCGCCTCGGAATAAGGTCCGCGGCGGCCAGCCCGGCCGCCGCGGGAGGCTCGCCCTACTCCGCCGCCTGCCGGGCCGCGTAGCCCAGCCGCTCGTTCAGAGCGCGGATCAGCTTGGCGGCCGCCTCGGCGATCACCGTGCCGGGCGGGAAGATCGCCGCCGCGCCGGCCGCCGTCAGCGCGTCGTAGTCGCCCGGCGGGATGACGCCGCCGATCGCGATCATCACGTCGTCGCGGCCCTGCTCGGTCAGCGCCGCCTTCAGCTCCGGCACCAGCGTCAGGTGGCCGGCCGCCAGCGACGAGACGCCGACGATGTGGACGTCGTTCTCCACCGCCTGGCGGGCGGCCTCCGCCGGCGTGGCGAAGAGCGGCCCGATATCCACGTCGAAGCCGAGATCCGCGAAGGCCGAGGCGATCACCTTCTGGCCGCGGTCGTGCCCGTCCTGGCCCATCTTGGCGACCAGGATGCGCGGCCGGCGGCCGTCGTTCTCCTCGAACGCCTCGACCAGCGCCCGGACTTCCTCGACCACTGGCGACATGCCCCCCACCTCGCGCTTGTAGACGCCGGAGATCGAGCGGATCTCGGCGCGGTGCCGGCCCCAGGCCTTCTCCAGGGCCTCGGAAATCTCGCCCACCGTCGCCTTGGCGCGGGCCGCGTCGACGGCGAGTTCCAGCAGGTTGCCGGTGCCGTCGGCGGCCTTCGTGAGCGCGTCGAGCCGGTCCGCGACCGTCGCCTCGTCGCGCTCGGCGCGCAGGCGCTTGAGCTTGTCGATCTGGAGCCGGCGGACGTTGCCGTTGTCCACCCGCAGCAGCTCGATCGCCATCTCGTCGTCGGCCCGGAACTTGTTCACGCCCACGATGGTCTGGCGGCCGGAATCGATCCGCGCCTGCGCCCGCGCGGCGGCCTCCTCGATGCGCAGCTTCGGGATGCCGGCCTCGATCGCCTTGGCCATGCCGCCGAGCCCGTCGACCTCGCGGATGTGCTCCCAGGCCCGGGCGACCATGTCGGCGGTGAGCTTCTCCACGTAGTAGGAGCCGCCCCAGGGATCGACGATCCGGGTGGTGCCGCTCTCCTGCTGGAGGAACAGCTGGGTGTTGCGGGCGATCCGGGCCGAGAAGTCGGTCGGCAGCGCCAGCGCCTCGTCGAGCGCGTTGGTGTGGAGCGACTGCGTGCCGCCCTGTGTCGCCGCCATCGCCTCGATGTTGGTGCGGGTGACGTTGTTGAACACGTCCTGGGCGGTGAGCGACCAGCCCGACGTCTGCGAGTGGGTGCGCAGGGCGAGCGACTTCTCCGACTTCGGATCGAACCCCTTCACGAGCTTCGCCCAGATCAGGCGCGCGGCCCGCATCTTGGCGACCTCCATGAAGAAGTTGGTCGAGATCGCCCAGAAGAACGACAGGCGCGGGGCGAACTGGTCGATGGTCAGCCCGGCCGCCAGCCCGGCCTTGATGTACTCGACGCCGTCGGCGAGCGTGTAGGCGAGCTCCAGGTCGTTCGTCGCCCCGGCCTCCTGCATGTGGTAGCCGGAGATCGAGATCGAATTGAACTTCGGCATGTTCTTCGACGTGTAGGCGAAGATATCCGAGATGATCCGCATCGACCCCTTGGGGGGATAGATGTAAGTGTTGCGGACCATGAACTCCTTGAGGATGTCGTTCTGGATCGTGCCCGCGAGCTTCTGCGGCGGCACGCCCTGCTCCTCGGCGGCCACGATGTAGAGGGCGAGGATCGGCAGCACGGCGCCGTTCATCGTCATCGACACGGTCATCTCGTCCAGCGGGATGCCGGAGAACAGCGTGCGCATGTCGTAGATCGAGTCGATCGCCACGCCCGCCATGCCGACATCGCCCGAGACGCGGGGATGGTCGGAATCGTAGCCGCGGTGGGTGGCGAGATCGAAGGCGACCGACAGGCCCTTCTGCCCGGCCGCGAGGTTGCGGCGGTAGAAGGCGTTCGAATCCTCGGCCGTGGAGAAGCCGGCATATTGCCGGATCGTCCAGGGCTGGGTGACGTACATGGTCGGGTAGGGGCCGCGCAGGAACGGCGCGATCCCCGGATAGGTGTCGAGGAACTCGATGCCCTCCCGGTCCTCCGGCCCGTAGCGGCCCTTCACCGGGATGCCCTCCGGCGTCATCCAGGGCTCGCCGAGCGCCGGAGCCGCCACCGCGAGCGATTCGCCTGAGAACGGGACTTCGGCGAAGTTCGGGATGCGGGAGGTCATGGCGTTGACTCGTTGTGGCGTTTGTCACGCCATTATAGGGACCCGCTCGGAGCGGGCTACTCCCCTATCGGTCACGCTTCGCGCGGAGGCCGCGCGGCGCCGGCGCCTCAGCAGGCCTCAGCGTCCCGGTCCCCCGGACCGCGCCGCAGCAGGTAGATCACGGCGCCGGAGAGCATCAGCGCCATCCCGTACCACGTGATCGCGTAGACGAGGTGGTTGTTGGGGAAGGCGATCACCGTCAGGCCGCCCACCGGCAGGCCGCCCGGATTGGGCGTCGCGTCGGCGTCCACGAAGTAGGGGGCGACGTCGGTCAGGTCCCGGGCGGCGGCGATCGCCGCCACGTCGCGGGAATACCAGCGGCCGTCCTTCGGATCGTTGGCGCGCAGGAACGCCCCCCCGGGCTCGGTCAGCCGCAGGAGGCCGGTCACCGCGGTCTCGCCCGCGACCTGCCCGGCTTCCCGGGTCGCCGGGTCCCGCCGGTTGCCGGGCACGAAGCCGCGATTGATCAGCACGACGGTCCCGTCCGGCCGCCGCAGGGGCGTCAGCACCCAGAAACCGCCGCCCAGTTCGGTGACGGCCTGAACCAGGGTCTCGCGATCGTGCAGGAAAGTGCCGGAGAGCCGGACGTGCCGGTAGGCGTCGTCGGGGCCGACGCGCGGCCACGCGGCGGCGCCGGGCGCCGGCACGGGCGGGGCATGGACCCGGGCATCGACCCGGGCGATCAGGTCGAGCTTCCAGGCCCGCCGCTCCACCTGCCAGGTCCCGAGCCCCAGCAGCACCACGAAGACGAGGCTCGCGCCGACGCCGAACACGGCGCGCCGCAGCAACGAGAGCGGGGCCGGGGAGGGGCCCGTATCGGCCCCCCCTCCCGACCCCGCGGGCCCCGAAACCGAACGCGCGCTCAGCGGGCGTTCTTCATGACGTCGTGGGCATCCATCGGCATCATGTTGTGGTTAAGGTGGTACATGACCCACACCGAGCCGGCGAGCATGATCACCACCAGCGTGATGGTGAAGATCAGCGCCATGAAGGTCCAGCCGCCCTCCGACTTCGTGCTCATGTGCAGGAAGTAGATGACGTGCACGACCATCTGGACGCCGCCGAGCGCCAGGATCACCAGGGTGGTGACGAGGCTGTTGTCGAGCACGTTGCCCATCACCAGCCAGAACGGGATCACCGTCAGGATCACCGACAGGACGAAGCCCGTCATGTAGCTCTGGAAGGTGCCGTGCCCGCCCTCGCTGTGGGCGTGGGGGTCGTGCGTGTCCGGACCGTGGCCGGCGAGGTGGTGTGCGTCGGCGCTCATTCGAGCACTCCCATCAGGTAGACGACGGTGAAGACGCCGATCCAGATCAGGTCGAGGAAGTGCCAGAACATCGACAGGCACATCAGCCGGCGCTTGTTCTCGACGATCAGGCCGCGCTTGCTGACCTGCACCATCAGCACGACGAGCCACAGGATGCCCATCGAGACGTGCAGGCCGTGCGTCCCGACGAGGGTGTAGAACGAGGACAGGAACGCGCTGCGCCAGGGCGGCGCGCCCTCGTGGAACAGGTGGACGAACTCCCGGATCTCCAGGGCCACGAAGGCGACGCCGAACAGGCCGGTGATGGCGAGCCAGATCTGCGTCTGCTTCACGCGGTCCCGGTCCATCTCCAGCATGGCGAAGCCGTAGGTGATGGACGAGAACAGCAGCATGGCGGTGTTCACCGCGATGCCCGGCAGGTCGAACAGCTCCTTCGGGGTGGGGCCGGCCGCGTAGCTGCGCCCGAGCACCCCGTACGTCGCGAACAGCGTCGCGAAGATGAGGCAGTCGCTCATCAGGTAGAGCCAGAACCCGAGCATGGTCGAGCCCTCGGAATGATGGCCCTCCTCGTCGATCTGGTAGAAGACCGGCGCCGCGGCGCCGGGGGGTGCAGTCTCCGCGTGCATCATCGGATCACGCCATCTCCAGTTCGCGCGTCCGCTGACCTTCCGTCCGACTGACGACGTCGGCGGGAATGTAGTAGTCGCGATTGTAGTTGAAGGTGTGGGCGATCGCCACGACGAAGATCGCCACGAAGCTGAGGATCGCCAGCCACCAGACGTACCAGACCATGGCCAGGCCGAAGGTGAAGTTCAGGGCCGCCAGGATCGCGCCGGCCGCGGTGTTCTTGGGCATGTGGATCGGCCGATAGCCCTTGAGCGGGCGGTCGAAGCCGCGGTTCTTCATGTCCCACCACGCGTCGGAATCGTGGACCACCGGCGTGAACGCGAAGTTGTAGTCCGGCGGCGGCGAGGAGGTGGACCATTCCAGCGTCCGGCCGCCCCACGGGTCGCCGGTGAGGTCGCGCAACCGGTCGCGGTTGCGGATCGAGACCACGAACATCACGATCTGCGAGGCGATACCGCAGGCGATCAGCGCCGCGCCGATGGCGGCGATGACGAACCAGATCTGCAGCGACGGGTCGTCGAAGTGCTGCATGCGCCGGGTCACGCCCATCAGGCCGAGCACGTAGAGCGGCATGAAGGCGACGTAGAACCCGGTCACCCAGAACACGAGGGCCACCTTCCCCCAGAACTCGTCGAGCTTGAACCCGAAGGCCTTGGGGAACCAGAAGGTCACGCCGGCGAACATGCCGAACAGCACGCCGCCGATGATCACGTTGTGGAAGTGCGCGATCAGGAACAGCGAGTTGTGCAGCACGAAGTCGGCCGGGGGCACCGCCAGCAGGACGCCGGTCATGCCGCCGATCACGAAGGTGACGATGAACGCCACCACCCACATCATCGGCACCTCGAACCGGATCCGGCCGCGGTACATCGTGAACATCCAGTTGAAGATCTTCGCGCCCGTCGGGATCGAGATGATCATGGTCGTGATCCCGAAGAACGAGTTCACGTCCGCGCCCGAGCCCATCGTGAAGAAGTGGTGCAGCCACACGAGGTAGGCGAGGATGGTGATGACCACCAGCGCGTAGACCATCGAGGTGTAGCCAAACAGGCGCTTGCCGCAGAAGGTCGAGGTGATCTCCGAGAACACGCCGAAGGCCGGCAGGATCAGGATGTAGACCTCCGGGTGGCCCCAGATCCAGATCAGGTTGAAGTACAGCATGGCGTTGCCGCCGAGGTCGTTCGTGAAGAAATGCGTGCCGACGTAGCGGTCGAGCGACAGCATCGCGAGAACGGCCGTGAGGATCGGGAAGGCGGCCACGATCAGGATGTTGGTGCAGAGCGACGACCAGACGAAGATCGGCAGCTTCATCATGGTCATGCCGGGCGCCCGCATCTTCACGATGGTGGCGATCAGGTTGATGCCCGAGAGCAGCGTCCCGATGCCGGCGATCTGCAGGGCCCAGATGTAGTAGTCGACGCCGACGCCGGGGCTCATCGCCGCCCCCGAGAGGGGCGGGTAGGCCAGCCAGGTGGCGCGGGAGAACTCGCCGACGAATAGCGAGACCATCACCAGCAGGCCGCCGGCGACCGTCATCCAGAAGCTGAAATTGTTCAGGAACGGGAAGGCGACGTCGCGGGCGCCGATCTGCAGCGGCACGGCGAAGTTCATGAGCCCCGTGACGAACGGCATCGCCACGAAGAAGATCATGATCATGCCGTGGGCGGTGAAGATCTGGTCGTAGTGGTGCGGCGGCAGGAAGCCCTGCTGGTCGCCGAACGCGACCGCCTGCTGCGAGCGCATCAGGATCGCGTCGGCGAAGCCGCGCAGCAGCATGATGCCCGCGAAGATGCAGTACATGATGCCGATCTTCTTGTGGTCGATCGACGTGATCCAGTCACGCCACATCGGCCCCCAGAAGCGGTAGTAGGTGATGACGCCGAGCACGGTGAGGCCGACGACGGCCACGCCGGCGAACGTCCCCTGCAGGATCGGCTCGTGATAGGGGATCTGCTCGATCGTAAATCGCCCGACGAGCAGCTGCTGTAGGTCCAGGTTTGCGAACATGGGATCGGCCCGTTCAGTGGGTTCGACGGCGACCGCCGGTTGTGTGTGTGGAGTCCGCTGTCAGCACGCGCGGCCTCACTGGTTCAGCTGCTTGGGGGCGATCTGGATGCCCCCGCTCCGACCCCCGCCGGAGCCCTGGCCCGTGGCGTCGGGCGGCGTCGTCTGGCCCCGGACGTGCGGGTTGCCCATGTCGGGCCGCGGCTGCATGCCCTGCGGCTGCGTCTGGCCGTGCGGCGCGGTCCCGGAGGCCGGCGCCGTCGCGCCCGGCCCCTCGACGCCGCGCTCGGCGAGGCGGTTGTCGTACCGGAGACGCGCGTAGTTGTCCGCGGCCTCCGCGCCGGTGGCGCCGCCCTGCGCGTCGATCTTCGCCATCTCGCCGACGCACATCTGGTCGGGCCGGGGGCACATGCCGATGATCCGGTCGTACAGGCCCTTCATGTAGGACTTGTAGAACCGCGCCGGCTCGGCCTCGCTCGGCTCCTCCAGCTTCAGGTAGGCCTCCTGGGTCAGCTCGCCGCCCTCGGCCTTGGCCTTGGCGATCCACTGGTCGAACTTGTCGGTGGTCAGGCCGTGGAACTTGAAGAACATGTTGGAGAAGCCGGCGCCGCTGTAATGCGCCGAGCGGCCCTCGTAGGCGCCCTCGCGGTTGATCACCGCGTGGAGCTGGGTCTGCATGCCCGGCATCGCGTAGACCATGCCGGCGAGCGTGGGCACGTAGAACGTGTTCATCACGTCGGTGGCGGTGATCTTGAAGCGGATCGGCCGGTCCACCGGCGCGGCCAGCTCGTTGACCGTGGCGATCCCGTATTGGGGGTAGAGGAACAGCCACTTCCAATCCATGGCCACGGCCTCGACCTCGAGCGGCACCGTCCCGGCCGGGACGTCGCGCTTCGGGTCGATCTTGCTGAGCGGCCGGAACGGATCGAGGGTGTGGGTCCCGATCCACGTGAGGGCGCCCAGGGCGATGATGATCATCAGCGGCGCCGTCCAGATCAGCACCTCGAGCTGCGTCGAGTGGTGCCATTCGGGATCGTAGACCGCGTCCTGGTTGCTGGCGCGGTAGCGCCACGCGAAGATCAGCGTGAAGGCGATCACCGGGACGATGATCAGGAGCATCAGCCCGGTCGCCGCCAGCACGAGGTTGCGCTGCTGCTCAGCGACGTAGCCGGCCGGGTGCAGGACCACGAAGTTGCAGCCGCCGAGCAGGGTCAGGAGCGGCAGGGCGAGGAGCGGCAGGAGGCGCCGAGCGCGACCGCCTCGGCGGGTCGCGGTGTCGGTCCTGTCCGGTCGATGGATCGTGGATGTCACAGCACGCGTCTCGTCATCCCAGGCCGCTGCCGCGGCACTTCTGCCATGCCGCTGCCGCGGCGCTTCTGCCGTACCGCGCGAGGCGGCGTTCCAGTCAGCTCACGGGCGGGCCGGGCGGCCTGCGCCGCCGGCCGCCGACTCACATCTGGCGCAGTTCCGACCGGTCGGTGAACAGGGCCACGAGGCTGCAGACCGCGCCGGAGAGGAGGTAGACGCCGATCATCGCCAGGCCGTAGCGCTGCGACAGGAACAGGGCCACCAGGGGCGCGAAACCGGCCCCGATCAGCCACGCGAAGTCGGAGGTCAGCGCCGCGCCGGTGTAGCGGTAGCGGTTGCCGAGGCGGGCGCTCACCGCTCCCGCGGTCTGGCCGTAGGCGAGGCCGAGCAGCATGAAGCCGATCGTGACGTAGATGGTCTGGCCGATGGCGCTCTCGCCGAACAGGAGCGGCGCGATGATGCTGCCGAGGGCGAAGAAGCCGATCAGCGAGCTGCTCATGATCAGGCAGTTGCGGCGGCCGATCTGGTCGGCGATCAGCCCCGAGGCCGCGACCGCGCCGGCGCACACGATCGCGCCGGAGAACTGCACGATCAGGAACTCGCCCGGCGAGCGGGTCGTGCTGTTCAGCGCGAGCCACGCGATCGGGAAGATCGTCACGAGGTGGAACAGCGCGAAGGCGGCGAGCGGCACGAAGGCACCGCGGACCACGTCGCCGGCGTGGTGGCGGAACAGCTCCAGGGCCGGGACCGGGCGCAGCCGGTCGAGGTCCATCATCCGGGCGAACTCGTCGGTGGCGACGAGGCGCAGCCGGGCGAACAGCGCGACCACGTTGATGGTGAAGGCGCAGTAGAACGGGAAGCGCCAGCCCCAGTCGATGAAATCGGCCTCGTCGAGGTTGACGATGAAGAACGCGAACAGGGCGCTCGCCACCATGAAGCCCAGGGGCGCGCCGAGCTGCGGGATCATCGCGTACCAGCCGCGGCGCTCCCGCGGGGCGTTCATGGCGAGCAGCGAGGCGAGGCCGTCCCAGGCGCCGCCGAGGGCGAGGCCCTGCAGGATCCGCAGGCCGGCCAGGATGTAGACCGCCGAGATGCCGATGCTGTCGTAGCGCGGCAGGAAGCTCACCGCCGCCGTCGACCCGCCGAGCAGGAACAGGGCCGTGGTCAGCTTGACGCTGCGGCCGTGGCGCCGGTCGATCGCCATGAACAGCACGGTGCCGAGCGGCCGGGCGATGAAGGCGAGGGCGAAGATCGAGAAGGCGTAGAGGGTGCCCTTCAGCGGGTCGACGAAGGGGAAATACACCTTCGGGAAGACCAGCACGCAGGCGATGCCGAACACGAAGAAGTCGAAGTATTCGGACGCGCGTCCGATCACCACGCCGATGGCGATCTCGTTGGGGTGGACCTTGTGGTCTCCCATCGCCTGCTGGGCGTCGCGCTCCAGGCCCGCGACCGTAGGGGTGTTCGCACTCATCTCTGATTGTCGCCCTCGCCGCGCGCCCGTGGGGACGCCTTGGCCGGAACTGCCTCTTGCGGCATGTCCAGAGGTACCGCAACCGGCTCCGGACGCAAGTTTACCCACTGACGCATGCATAGCACCGCGCGGCCGCGACCACCGGTGTCGCCACGGAGCGAGGACCGCTCACACGCGGTAATGGGCGGAATTCCGTGACAGGTTGATGTTGTAATAGGGGTCGGCACGCAGCTCCGGGCCCCAGCGGTCGAGCATGGTCAGCACCTCGCCCTCGAAGCGCTTCTGCTTCTCCGGCGTGTCCTCGGCCCCGCGGCTCTTCGACTCGTGATGAATCAATTTCGCGAAGGGCGTCCAGACGATCCGGTAGCCGGACCGGCGGATCTTCAGGCAGAGATCGACGTCGTTGAAGGCGACCTTCAGGGCCTGCGCGTCGAAGCCGCCGACCTCCGCGAACACGTCCGCCCGCATGGCCAGGCACGCGCCGGTGACCGCCGAGACCTCGTGGGCGATGACCATGCGGCAGAAATAGCCCGGATCCGCGTCCGCGACGCCGAGATGGCTGTGGCCGGCCACGCCCCCGATCCCGAGGACGATGCCGCCGTGCTGGATCGTGTGGTCCGGGTAGAGGAGCTTGGCCCCGACGGCCCCGATCTCCGGCCGCACGGCGTGGCGGACCAGCTCGGCGAGCCAGCCGGGCTCGAGCACCTCGATGTCGTTGTTGAGGAACAGGAGCACCGCGCCGGTGGCCGCGGCGGCGCCGCGATTCGACAGATCCGAGAAATTGAACGCCCCCGGCACCGGCACGACGCGCACCCGCGGATCGTCCCGGTAGCGGGCGAACAGGGCGGCGGTCTCGGGCTCGCGGCTGTCGTTGTCGACGATGATCACCTCGATGTCGGGGTAGTCGGTCGCGCCGAGCAGCCCGTCGAGGGTCACCGACAGGATCTCGGCCCGGTCGCGGGTCGGGATGATCGCGGAGACCCGCGGCGGCGACGCGGGCAGCGGCCGGACCAGGCGGTTGAAGCCGCCGGGACCGCGCTCCGCGCGGCCGCCCCAGGGCGCCACGACCTCCTCCAGGGCGCGCAGGCGCGCGGCCTCCGCCCGGGCGAGCGCCCGGTCCGAGAAGGTCCCGGAGCCCTGCGCGGCGCGCCAGTGATAGAGCACCCGCGGGATGTGGCGGATGCGGGCGGGGTCGAGCCCGTCGGTCAGCCGCAGCAGCAGGTCGTGGTCCTGACTGCCCTCGAAGCCGGGGCGCAGGCCGCCGACGGCGCGCAGCGCCTCGGTGCGCACGACCGTGAGGTGGTTGATGTAGTTCTGGGCGTAGAGCAGCTCGCGGTCGAAGCAGGACTTGAAGTGCGGGTCGAATCGCCGGCCGCGCCCGTCGATCTTGTCCTCGTCGCTGTAGATCAGCACGAGGCCCGGGTCGCGGCGCAGCGCCCGGGCGACCTCGTAGAGGGCGTCCTCGGTGAGCGCGTCGTCGTGGTCCATGAAGGCGCAGACCGCCCCCCGGGCCATGCCCAGCGCGTCGTTGGTCGCCCGGGCGATGTGGCCGTTCTCCGTCCGGGCGAGAACGCGGATGCGCGGGTCGGCCTCGGCCGCCCGGCTCAGGATCCGCGGGATCTCGGGGCGCGTGGAGGCGTCGTCCACGGCGCACAGTTCCCAGTGGGGGTAGAGCTGCGCGCGCAGCGAGGCCAGGGCGGCGCGCAGCACCTTCGGGTCCGGATCGTGGACCGGCATCAGCACGGAGATCAGGGGCGGATCGGTCCAGGCGGCGATCTCGGCGGCGATCCCGTCCCGCTCCGCGCGGCGCAGGGTGTGGGTCCCGAGCCAGGCCTCGTAGCCGCTCACGCGCCGGTGGCGCAGCGCCCGGCCCAGGAAGCCCCGCGCGCGCACCTTCTTGCCGAGGATCCGCCAGGTGAAGGCCTGCACGGTCAGGCCGGGATCGCGCAGGAGCCCGCGGGCGGCCAGGACCGGCCGGGCGAGGCGGCGCACGGCGATCCGGCGCAGCCGGACCGGGACGCGCCCGGCCGGGTCGGCGACGCGCAGATCGACGACGTCCTCGGGCAGGCAGCCGATCCACGCGAAGGCGCCGCCGCCCCGGGCCTCCTGCGGCAGCAGCGTGCCCGCCCGTCCGTCGGGACCGACGAAGCTGATGTCGGGGAGGGTGTCGCGGGCCTCGGCCGGGTCGTTGGACAGGATGATCTCGACCCAGCGGCCCGCGAGATCCGGCAGCGCGACGCGCAGCCCGTCGGAGCCCGCCCGCGCCGGGAGCGCGCGCCGCTTGCCCCAGAGCCCCGTGACCTGCGCCGTCGGGAGGCGGAATTCGGGCACCGCCGGCCCGGTCGAACGCACCATCAACTCCAGCTCTTGTCGACCGAGGCCTTCACGGCATCCGACATGGCCACGTCGAACACGATCATGTCCTCGACCGCCTTGACGCTCTTCAGGCGCTCGGCCAGCGCCAGCGTCTCGGCCGGCACCGCCGGCAGCGTCGGGATCGGCGCGCCGATCCCGAGGCGGTCGAACAGCGTCGACGCGAAGGCGGGGAACCGGGTCTTGTGGCCGACGATCCCGACCCGGGCGAGAATCTCGATCGCCGCGATCGAGTTGCCCGGATGCAGCCGGTCGTCCGGCATGCGGGTCCCGAGCTGGCGGGTCAGCGGGTTGTAGAGCAGCCGGTAGGCGGGCTCGGGCAGCATCCGGAAGAAGCGCTTGAGGCTCTTCACGTCGGAGAAGTCGTACCCGTCCGCGAAGGCGGCGGCCTCCGCCAGCGGCCCCAGGCGCCAGCTGCGCGCCGGATCGGCCGCATCCGCGGCCCGGGCCTTCAGCCAGCGCATCCGGGCCGCCATCTCGATCTGCGGTTCCTGGAGCAGGATGGCCGTGACCATCAGGTCCGGCGTCATGAAATTCTCGTAGCGCGGGATGGTCACGGCGCCCGACAGGAAGGCCGACGGGGCGGCCGGACCGGCCAGGACGCAGCTCAGGATCTCGTCCGGCAGCTTGTGGATGCCGAAGTAGCAGTGCTGGAAATACGGGAAGAGCGCCGTCTGGAGGACGGTCTCGGGCTCGATGCCGGTGTTGATCAGCATGGTCCGCAGCCGGATCTGACCCTCGACCGGCATGCGGCGGTAGACCAGCACGTTGGTGTCGGCATCGTAGAGTTCGAGCCGCGGGATCTCGGACAGGCCCGGCACCTCGGCCTCGCTGACCACGAAGGTGCATTGCCCGGTGGCGTGCCAGCCGTTGCGCTTGAACGCCTCGTCGATGACGCTCGCCGGGACCTCGGCCACGCGTCGACCGTCGACCGCGACCACGACCCGGCTGATGGCGAGGGGATTGTCCGGCACGATCCAGCCGCGGATCGAGTCGCCCTGATCGTGGTCGATGAAGTAGCGCATGTCCTGAAGCGTGAGGCGGCGGCATGCCGGCGCCGAGTGTCCGCCATGTGTCGCGGCGCGGCCGGATGCCGAGCGGCAGGGCCATAGCGCATTTTCCCGTCGGCGTGCACCATGGCGCGTTCGGCCCGGAGACGGATCCCGGCGGGTTGCCCCCGCCGGCTCGTTCTCCCCGTCTCTAAGCCATTGACGCAGAATGCGCTATCCGCGCGCGGCGCGGGGCGATCGGGTCGGCGCGCGCCGCAGCCGGACCATCGAGGGACGCGATCGATCGGCCTGATCACGCAGGTTCCGCTTGCGCCCTCGCCGGGCAGCCGCTATAGGCCCCGCCCACCGGAGCCCGAACGGCGCCGACCCGGACGCGCAGCTCGGCGGGAGAGCACTACCTTGACACGGTAGTCGCCCCTCTCATAAGTTCCTGAGCAGTCTGGACTATTTCGATGGCTTGCAGGTTCGTCGAACCTGATCGCGGTCGATACGGAGACGTAGCACAGCGGTAGTGCATTCCCTTGACATGGGAAAGGTCACAGGTTCGATCCCTGTCGTCTCCACCATTCGACGCCGTGACTCCCGGCCCGTCCCCAGATTGAACGCCCCAGACTGACGTCACGGCAGGATCGCCCGCCGAGAGGGGTTCTCCGAACCGGTCGCGGCCTCCGGCATCGCGCCTGCCCGCTCTTCCATCACGGAGTCGCGCGTGCCTCCTCTCGCGTGGCGAGACGACGAGGCTCGAGCAGAACCGATGCCCGACCCGTCGGCGGGACGGGATCCTACGGGATCGCGGCGCGGGCGAGGGCCGCGCGGCGCAGCCGACAGGCGGCCTCCGTGACACGGCGCGCGCGGTCCCGTCCCGCGTCCGGCCGCGCGCGGTCGCAGGTCTCCGCGACCGCGTCCAGCACGGCCGAGGCCGCCGCCATGAGGGCCAGCGTCGTCGCCGAGCCGACCGAGACCAGGAAGAAGATCGTTGCGATGACTTGCGGAGCGGACATGACGCACCTCCTCGGGTGCTTCGCGGTGATGCGGGAGACTTATGGCCGGTGCGGCGGGAACCGCGTGCGGCCGAGCACGGGCCGCGTCGCGTCGGGCGCACCGCCCGCGGGCTCCGGACGGGGGGAGAACCTCAGCTCGATCGTCCGGCCCTCGCGCGCGACGACCTCGCAGGCCTGGTTCAGCAGCAGGGCGATCGAGACGAGCCGGACGGCGTGCGGTGGCACCGCCTCGGGCTGGACCTCGATCCGCGCGCCGGATGTCCTGAGCTCCCAGATCAGGCAGTCGCAGCATTCCTGCGGCTGCCCGAAGAAGATCTGTCCGGTCTTGAAGGCCGGCCTCCAGGCCTCTTCCGAGCGGTTCCCGGCCATCGCGATCTCCTGCAGAACAACTATTTCAGACCGTACCGATGAGCTGAATACGCGGTCATTCCGGGCGCGAATTCCGTATCAAACAGCACATCCGGCGAGCGCGCCGGCGATCCTGCGGCCGGCTTCGATCCGGGGCCGGCGCGAGGCCCGCCCGGCCGTGGCCGCCGCGCGCGGATCGGCCGCCGTCATCAATTGTCCAATACCCGATCGCCCGCCGTTTAATCCTTCGTTAACCATTCTAAACAGCTTAGTCGGATCAGAATTGCGTACACAGGGAGCAGGGGATCCGTGAGCGAGCTGCAGAGGCTTCTGAGCGATCCTCGGTTCCGGCCCGCAGACAAGGCCAAGCGCGGCGCCGCGTCCGAACCCGACCTCGGCAACGTCCTGCGCGCCGTCGCGTCGCTGCACGCGCGGGCCGAGTCCCCGACACCGCCGGCCGCGCCGCGGGACTGGGACGCGCTGATCCACCGGGTGCAGACCGCCGCCCGCCAGGCGCGCGTGATCGAGGCCCAGGCGCGCGAGCGGGAGGCGCGGATCGAGCAGGTGCTGGATCAGGTCCGCGAGGAGGTCCACGCCTCCAACGAGCGCGCCCGGATGGCCGAGATGCAGGCGCGCGAGGCCCAGCTGCGCGCCGAGGCGCAGGTCGTCGCCGCCGAGGAGCGCGCCAAGGCGGCCGAGGCCCGCGCCCGCGCCGCCGAGGATCGGGCCCGGCAGGCCGAGGAGTGGCTGGACCGTGTCCAGCAGGCGATCCTGTCCGAGTTCTCGGACCTCACCGAGCAGGCCGCGGCATGAGCGCCGCCCGCGCGTGGGCCGAGCCGACGGCGCCCCATCCCCTGTCCGACCCGGCCCTGCCGCGCGACGGCCACGCCGACCCGATCGACCGGGTCGTGGCGCTGTTCTCCGCCGCCGCGGCCGCATCCCCCGCACCCGTCTCCCCGGCGGCAGAGGACGACTGGTCGACCTCCCTGACCGCCGTGCGCGGCGCCGCGGCGCGGGTCCGCGCCCTGCAGGCGAGCGCCCGCGACTCCGTCCGGGAGGCTCAGAGTTCCGTGCGGGCGGCCGAGACGGCGCTCCGCGCGGCGGAGGAGCGGGCCCGCCACGCCGAGGCGCTCCTGCAGGCGGCGCTCGCCCGGGCCGAGCGGGCCGAGGCGCAGGCCCGCGCGTCGGACGAGCGGGCCGAACGGGCGGAGGCCCAGCGGGCCGAGGCGCGGGCGTGGCTGCGCCGGATGCACGAATGCATGGTCAACGAGTTCGGCGCCCTGTCCGGAGCGGCGGATCAGCCCTGAGCCGGCGCGCACCGGCCTCTGTCGACCGGACATCCGCCCGGACACCCGGCCGGGATCGCGCGGACCCGCGATGCGTCGGCCTCGGCCGAGCGTCCGACACCGCCATCACGCGCGATGGCCGCCGCGACGCGGGCCGGCCGCGCAGATTTCCCCCAGGCTACCGCAATTGCGAGCACTCGCCTTAAATCGTCGAAAACAATTCTCAGGATATGGAATTCTGATCTCGTCGCCTCGACACCGTCCGCCTGGCAGGATCGCCGTGACCCTCAGCCTCGTCCTCAGCACGTCCCTCCCGCTCCTCACCGGGGCGGTGGCCCTGCTGTGGGCGGGGTTCGTCGCTCCGGAACGGGAGGAGCGTCCGGACGTGCCCGGCGCCCGCGACCTGCGCACGTGGTGAGCGCCGGATCCCGGTTCCGGCCGTGAAGCGCCCGCCGCCGAACCGGCCCTCCGGAGGCGGAGAGACCCCGAGAGGCCCCGCGCCCCGTCCCGGCCCGCTTCCGGGGACGGCACCCGGCGCGCTATGACGCGCCGGGTGCCCTCGCGGCGAGGGCCGGCTCACGGAGGCTTCCCATGGATCTCGGCTTGAGCGGGCGCCGGGCGCTCGTCTGCGCGGCGAGCAAGGGACTGGGCAAGGGCTGCGCCCTGGCGCTCGCCCGGGAGGGCGTCGCGGTGACGATCACGGCCCGCACCGCGGAGACGCTGGAGCGGACCGCGGACGAGATCCGCGCCGCGACGGGCGTCACCGTCACCGCCGTCGCGGGCGACATCGCCACCGAGGCCGGCCGGGCCGCCGCGCTCGCCGCCTGCCCCGAGCCCGACATCCTGGTCAACAATGCCGGCGGCCCGCCCCCCGGCGATTTCCGCGAGTGGGACCGCGACGCCTGGATCCGGGCGCTCGACGCCAACATGCTGGCGCCGATCGCGCTCATCAAGGCGACGGTCGACGGGATGATCGACCGCGGGTTCGGCCGGATCGTCAACATCACCTCCGGCGCCGTGAAGGCGCCGATCGAGCATCTCGGCCTGTCGAACGGCGCCCGCTCGGGGCTGACGGGCTTCGTGGCCGGCCTGGCGCGCAAGACCGTGCGGCACGGCGTGACGATCAACAACCTGCTGCCCGGCCCCTTCGACACCGACCGGATCCGCAGCAACGCCGCCGCGGGGGCCGCCAAGGCCGGCACCTCCGTGGAGGCGTTCCTGGAGGCGCGGGCCCGCGACAACCCCGCCGGCCGCTTCGGCCACCCCGACGAGTTCGGTGCCGCCTGCGCGTTCCTGTGCAGCCAGCAGGCGGGCTTCATCACCGGGCAGAACCTGCTGATGGATGGCGGCGCCTATCCCGGCACGTTCTGACGCGGACCGGCCCGACCGGCCCTCCGCTTGCAGGGGCGGGCCGGATCAGATCATGCGGTGAGGACCATGAGCGTACGCGAGACCCTCGAGGCCCGGCTGGCCCGGATCGTCGCGGGGGACCCGGCGGTCTTCACCCGCCTCTACCCGGAGCAGGCCCGCGCGGCGGCGGACGCCGCCGATGCGCGCCGCCGGGACGGGATCTCCCTCGGCCCCCTCGACGGCGCGATGGTCTCGATCAAGGACCTGTTCGACGTGGCGGGCGAGACGACGCGCGCCGGCTCGGTCCTCTTGGCCGACGCGGCACCCGCGCGGGCCGACGCCCCGGTGGTCGCGCGCCTGCGCCGCGCCGGCGCGGTGATCCTGGGCAAGACCAACATGTCCGAGTTCGCCTTCTCGGGGCTCGGCCTCAACCCGCATTACGGCACTCCCGGCAACGCCGCCGATCCGGCGCGCATCCCGGGGGGCTCGTCCTCCGGCGCCGGGGTCTCGGTGGGGCAGGGGACGAGCGACATCGCGATCGGGTCCGACACGGGCGGCTCCGTCCGGATCCCGGCCTCGCTGAACGGCGTCGTCGGCTTCAAGCCGACCGCAAGCCGCGTGCCGCTGGAGGGGGCGTTCCCGCTGTCCTACGCCCTCGATTCCCTGGGGCCGCTCGCCCGGACGGTCGCGGATTGCGCGGCCGCCGACGCCGTGATGGCGGGCGAGGAGCCCGCGCCGCTGGAGGCGCTCGCCGTCGCCGGCCTGCGCATCGGCGTGCCGCGGGGCCTGCTGTTCACCGAGACGGAGGCGCCGGTCGCCGAGGCCTTCGAGCGGGCGCTGTCCCGCCTGTCCCGGGCCGGCGCCCGGATCGCCGATCACCCGATCGACGACCACCTCGCCGCCATGGACGCGGCGCTCCCGGACGGCTCCCTCGCGGCGATCGAGGCCGCGGCGATCCACGCCGACTGGCTGGACAGCGCGGCCGACCGCTACGACCCGCGGGTGCATCGCCGCATCGTGGCCGGCCGGAACGCGACGGCCGCGGGCTACATCCGGACGATGCGCCGACGGGCCGCGCTGATCGCCGCCTTCGACCGGCACCTCGCCCCGCTCGACGTGCTGGCGCTCCCGGCGACCGCCGCGACGGCGCCGCTCACCGCCCCGCTGGCGGCGGACGACGCGGCCTTCCTGGCGGCCAATCGCCTGATGCTGCGCAACACCGCCTTCGGCAACTTCTTCGATCTCACCGGCCTGTCCCTGCCGATGCCGGGCCCGCCCCGGCCGGCGGGCCTGATGCTGCTGGCCCGGCACGGACAGGACCGCCGGCTCCTGGCGATCGGGGCCGGGATCGAGGCCGGGATCGAGGCCGCGCTGGCGGGGTGAGCGCCCCGCGCGGCCCGGGCCCGCTCAGCGGATCTGGCGGGACAGCGCCACGCCGAGGCGCTCCGCGCCGATCTTCGGCTGGCCGCCGGCCACGAAGACGACGAGATCCTTGCCCGGATTGACGACGACCACGCTGTTGAAGCCGTCGGTCCCCCCGACCTTCAGGAAGACCGGCCGCTGGCCCGCGTCCGGGTCGCCGATCTCCTCGATCCAGGCCATGCCCTGCCGGAAGGTCTGTCCCTCCGGCTGGTAGAGCGGCGTCATCGCCTCGCGCAGCGCCCGGGTGAGCGCTGGCGGCACGGGCGCGCCGTTCACCGCCTCGTGCCCGAGCGCTGCCTCGCCGAAGGCGAGCATGTCGGTGGCGGTCGAGCGGAGCGCTCCCGCGGCGTACCACGCGAAGACCGGCCAGGGCATGACCGGCTGGCCCTCCATCCCGTAGCCCTGCGCGAGACGCGCGCGGTCGGCCGGCTTCACGGTGACCGCCGTGCTGGTCATCCCGAGCGGCCCGGTGATCCGCTCGTGCACGAGGCTCTCCCACGGCGCGCCGAGACGTTCGGAGAGAACGTAGCCGAGCAGGCCGATGCCGGCATTCGAGTACCGGTAGGGGGCGGGCAGGGCGCAGCCGCCCGCCTCGGATCCCTCCGGGCTCCAGCGCGACACCCAGGCCAGGAACGCTTCCGGCGGGTAGGTCCGGACGCTGCGCTCCGCCAGGGCACGCGGCAGGTCGCCCGGCAGCGTCGGCATCCCCGAGGTGAAGTCGGCGAGTTGCAGCGGCGTGATCTGGGCCGTGCAGGGCCGGAGCCGCAGGTTCGGCAACAGCTCCTGCAGCGGCGTGTCGGGACGCAGGCGGCCCGCATCGACGGCCTCGGCGAACAGCGCGGTCGTGAACACCTTGGTGATCGAGCCGATCTCCACGATCGTGTCGGACCGGTAGGGCGCGCCGCCGGCCCCGTTGAACCCGAAATAGCTGCGCCGCCCCCGGTGGCTCACGCCCACGATCAGGCCCGGGATCGCCCCGCGCGCGACCCAGGCGCCGGCCAAGCGCTCGACGACCGGCCGCAGCGCGTCCACCTCCGCGCCGGCCGCGAGGTCGGCCGGGCGCCCGGCCCCCTCACCGAAGCCGTCCTGCGCGCCGCCGGGACCGGCGGCGAGCGCGAGGACGAGGGCGGCGAGGCCGGCCGTCACGATGGGCCGAGACCGTCCGCCGGCCCAACGATCCGCGCTGTTCATGGTCCCCTCCCGATCCGTCACCGGCGCGCCGGGTGCGTCAGATTGGAACGGATGCATTGACGAACACTGAATACATAACCGAAATCGCGCGGCTCATAGATGATGATGCGTAGTTGATACAGGTATTGACTGAATGCGGGCGATTGACATTGATCTTGGTCCGCAAGCAGCATGACGCACGATCCGGACGCGGACAGCGCGCCGGTCGCGGGAGGATCACGCCGTGCATTTCATGCGGATGATGGGGCTCGTGGCCCTTGTGTTGAGCGGCCTGAGCCTGGCGGGCCCGGCGTCGGCGGCCCCGCTCTCACCGGCGCCGCTGGCCGGCGACGCGAGCGGGCTGACCCGGGTCGGCTACTGGTGCGGGCCCGGATTCCACCTCAACCCGTGGGGCCGGTGCGTCCCGAACGCCCGCCGGTTCTACGGCCCGGGCCCGGCCTTCTACGGAGCCCGCTACTACGGAGGCCGACGCTTCTACCGGACCTACAACTATCGCTGGCACCGCAATTACCGCTGGCACCGCAACTATCGCTGGCACCGCAACTATCATTGGCATCGCAGCTACCACTGGCGTCGCCGCTGACGAACGCGCCGGGGGGGGCCCCCGCCGGGCCCCCCCGGGGGCGCCCGGCCCCCCCCCCCCCCCCCCCCCCCCCCCCCCCCCGGCGGCAGAGGACGACTGGTCGCCCTCCCTGACCGCCGTGCGCGGCGCCGCGGCGCGGGTCCGCGCCCTGCAGGCGAGCGCCCGCGACTCCGTCCGGGAGGCTCAGAGTTCCGTGCGGGCGGCCGAGACGGCGCCCCGCGCGGCGGAGGA
>NZ_JBKFBI010000082.1:0-25922 GCF_053346095.1 Methylobacterium sp. A52T
GGGCCCCGATCCTGGTCGGCGCGGTCGCCGTCGCCTTCCTGCTCGGCGTCCTCGTCACCGCCCTCGCGCGGGGCCGCGGCAGCGTCCCGACGGCGGCGCTGATCGCCGTCGGCATCACCCTCGTTCTAGGCACCGCCGCCTTCGCGCACGGCGACGACGACCGCGAAGCCCCCGTGCAGGGGGCCGCGCTGACCGGGCCGCGCCCGGCCGCCCCGGCCGCGTCAGACCTCGCGCAGCGCCTGCCCGACGGATCCGTCTTCGTGCCGAAGCCCACCCAGCGCCTGCTCGCCCTGCGCACGACGGTGACCGAGCAAGGCAGCTTCCACCGCTCGGTCGAGCTGCCCGGCCGCATCATCCCGGACCCGAACGCCAGCGGCGTCGTGCAGTCCTCGGTCGGCGGTCGCCTGTCGCCTCCGCCCTCGGGACTGTTCCCGCGCCTCGGCACGCGGGTGCGCAAGGGCGAGGTCCTGGCCACGGTCACCCCGCCGATCCAGGCCGTCGACGTCTCCGACATGCGCCAGACGCAAGGGGATCTCGACCAGCAGATCTCCATCGTCGACCGCCGGGTCGACCGCTACAGGCGGCTCGCCCTGACCGGCGCCGTGGCCCAGACCCAGCTCGACGACGCCCTGGCGGAGCTCAAGGGCCTGCAGGACCGACGGACGGCCCTCGACAGGATCAGGCGTGAGCCGGAACCGCTCGTCGCGCCGGTCGACGGGGTCGTCGCGCAGGCCGCGGCGGTGGCCGGTCAGATGGCCACCCCCGGGCAGATGGTCTTCCAGGTCGTCGACCCGACCCGCCTCTGGGTCGAGGCTCTGAGCTTCGACGCCCTCGCGGCGGCGCAGGACGCCACGGCACGGCTCGCCGACGGCCGGACCCTCAAGCTCGCCTACCAGGGTTCGGGCCTCGCCGACCGCAACCAGGCCATCCCGGTGCAGTTCGCCGTCCAGGGCGACGCCTCGGGCCTGCGGGTCGGGCAGTTCGTCACCGTGCTCGCCGGGACCGACACCGCGCAGGCCGGGCTGGCGCTGCCGCGCGCGGCGGTCGTGCGCGCGGGGAACGGGCAGGACGTCGTCTACGAGCACACCACCGCCGAGCGCTTCGAGGCGCGGCCGGTCCGCGTCGAGCCGCTCGACGGCGGCCGGGTGCTGGTGGCGGAGGGGGTCGGGCCCGGCAAGCGGGTCGTGACGCAGGGCGCCGAACTCCTCGACCAGGTCCGCTGAGGGATCCGCCGATGTTCACCGTCCTCGTCGGACAATCGGTCCGCAACCGCCTGCTCGTCCTCGCGCTCGCCGCGGTGCTCGTGCTCTACGGCGCCTTCTCCGCCACCAAGCTCCCCGTCGACGTCTTCCCCGACCTCAACAAGCCGACCGTCACCATCATGACGGAGGCCGAGGGCTACGCGCCCCAGGAGGTCGAGCAGCTCGTCACCTATCCCATCGAGACCCGGATGAACGGTCTGCCGGGCGTCACCCGGGTGCGCTCGGTCTCGGGCGTGGGATTGTCCATCACCTACGTCGAGTTCGACTGGGGCACGGACATCTACCGGAACCGGCAGCAGGTCGCGGAGCGCCTCGCCCTGGTGCAGGACCAACTGCCCCGGAGCGTGACCCCGGTCATGGGCCCGATCTCCTCGATCATGGGCCAGATCCTGCTGGTGGCGGTCACGGGCGACACCGCGACCCCCATGCAGGTGCGCGAGGTCGCCGACTTCACGATCCGGCCCCGGCTCCTGACCATCCCGGGCGTCGCCCAGGTCATCCCCATCGGCGGCGAGGTGCGCCAGTTCCGGGTCAGCCCGAACCCGGCCGCCATGCGCGCGCTCGCCGTCACGAACGCGCAGCTCGAGACGGCGCTCGCCCGGTTCGGCACCAATGCCGGCGGCGGCTTCACCGACCAGAACGCGCGCGAGTACCTGATCCGGAACATCGGCCGGACCATGAGCCTCGACGACCTGCGCAGCCTGGTGGTCGCGACAATCAACGACGCGCCCGTCTACCTGAGGCAGGTCGCCGAGGTCGCCTTCGCCGCGAAGGTGAAGCGCGGCGACGCCGGCTACATGGCCAGGCCCGCGGTCATCGTCTCGGTCGAGAAGCAGCCGGACGTCGACACGGTGCGGCTCACCCGCAGCATCGAGACCGCCCTGAAGGAGATGGGCCCGACCCTGCCGTCCGGCATCCGGGCCGACCGAGTCCTGTTCCGCCAGGCCGACTTCATCGAGACCTCGATCCGCAACGTCGCGCGCGTCCTCGTCGAGGCCGTGCTGGTGGTGGCGGTGGTGCTGTTCGCCTTCCTGCTGAACGTGCGGACCACGGCCATCTCGCTGCTGGCGATCCCGGTCTCGGTGCTGACGACCGCGGCGGTGTTCCACCTGTTCGGGCTGTCCATCAACACGATGACCCTCGGGGGGCTGGCCATCGCCATCGGCGAGCTCGTCGACGACGCGGTGGTGGACGTGGAGAACATCTACCGGCGCCTCGGCGACAACCGGCGGGCGGGCAACCCGAAGGGCGTGTTGCAGGTGGTGGTGGAGGCCTCGAACGAGGTCCGCTCGGGCATCGTCTACGCGACGCTCATCATCATCCTGGTGTTCGTGCCGCTCTTCGCCCTGTCGGGCATCGAGGGACGCCTCTTCGCCCCGCTGGGCGAGGCCTACATCATCTCCATCCTGGCGAGCCTGCTCACCTCCATCACCCTGACCCCGGTGCTGGCGTCCCTGCTGCTGCCCGGCCTGAAGACGCTGGAGGAGCACGACAGCCGACTCCTGAAGCTGCTCAAACGCGGCAACGCCGCCCTGCTGCGGGTCGCGTTCCGGCACCAGGGCCTGCTGGTCGGCACGGTCGCGGTCGCGGTGGTCGCCGCCGGCGTCGCGGCCTGGACCCTGCCGCGGGCCTTCCTGCCGCCGTTCAACGAGGGCTCGTTCACGGTCAACATGACCTTCAACCCGGGCATCTCGCTCGCCGAGAGCAACCGGGTCGGGCTGATCGCCGAGAAGCTGCTGCTCGACATCCCGGGCGTGAGGACGGTGGGCCGCCGCACCGGCCGGGCCGAACTCGACGAGCACGCCGAGGGCGTCCATGCCTCCGAGATCGAGGTGGCCCTCGACGCGGGTTCCGAGCGCCCGAAGGAGGCGCTGGTCGCCGATATCCGCGGGCGCCTCGCGGCCCTGCCGGTCGCCGTCAACGTCGGCCAGCCGATCTCGCACCGGCTCGACCACATGCTCTCGGGCGTGCGCGCCGAGATCGCGCTCAAGGTGTACGGGGAGGATCTCGACGCCCTGCGGCGGGTCGCGAACGCCCTGCGCGACCGGATGGCGGCGATCCCCGGCCTCGCCGACCTGCAGGTCGAGCGCCAGGTCCGCATCCCGCAGCTCGAGGTCCGCGTCGACTACACGCGGGCGGCCCTCTACGGGGTGCAGCCCGCGGCCGTGGTCGAGCAGATCAGCCGCCTCTCGAACGGGCGCGTGGTCTCGACGGTGGTCGACGGCATGCGCCGCTTCGACGTGGTGCTGCGCCTGTCCGAGGACCGCCGGACCACCGCGGGCCTGGGCGACCTCCTGCTGGAGACGCCCTCGGGCTGGGTGCCGGCGCGTCAGGTGGCCGACATCCGCGAGACGGACGGGCCGAACCAGATCCTGCGCGAGAACGCCCGGCGCCGCATCGTGGTGCAGGCCAACACCGACGGCGGGAGCGACATGGCGAGCGTCGTGGCGGCCATCCGCGAGGCGGTGGCGAAGGAGCCGCTGCCGCCGGGCTTCTTCACCAGCCTGGAGGGGACCTTCCAGGCGCAGGAGGAGGCGAGCCGGACCATCGCGGTGCTCTCCGCGGTGTCCTTGGCGCTCGTCTTCGCCATCCTGTTCAGCCGCTACAGGTCGGCGGCGCTCGCCCTGATCATCATGGGCAACGTGCCTCTGGCGCTGATCGGCTCGGTGGTCGCGCTGTGGCTGGTCGGGCAGCCGCTGTCGGTGGCGTCGATGATCGGCTTCATCACGCTGACCGGCATCGCGGCGCGCAACGGCATCCTGAAGATCAGCCACTACCTGAACCTGTCGCTGCACGAGGGCGTGCCGTTCGGGCCCGACCTCGTGGTGCGCGGCAGCCTGGAGCGACTCACCCCGGTGCTGATGACCGCGCTCGCCGCCGGCGTCGCGCTGGTGCCGCTGCTCTACGACCCGGCGAGCCCGGGCAAGGAGATCCTGCACCCGGTGGCGGTGACGATCTTCGGCGGCCTCGTCAGCGCGACGCTGCTCGACACCGTCCTGACCCCCGTCCTGTTCCTGCGCTTCGGCCGCGCGCCGCTGGAGCGGCTGCGCGCGCTCCAGGCCGACACGCCGGCCCACCCATCCCCGGACGGCGCGCGCCCGCGCCCGGCCGAGGCCTACTGACCCGCACAACTCAGGAGAACCGGGATGATCCTACCGAGACTGGCTCTGATCGCCGCCCTCCTCGCCGCGTCCGCCGTCTGCGCCCACGAGACCGCCGGCCAGCACGGCGGCCGCGTGACGGATGCCGGCAGGTTCCACGTCGAGCTCGTCGCCAAGGGCGAGGCCGTCAACGTGTTCCTGTCCGACGAGGGCCAGAAGCCGGTCCCGGCCGCCGGCTTCAAGGGCACGGCCATCCTCGTCGTCGGCGGCAAGCCGATCCGCGTGCCGCTCGAGCCCGCCGACGGCAACCGCATGACCGGAAAGGCCGCGACCGCGCTCGGCGCGAGCCCCAAGGGCGCGGTGCAGCTCACCGGCCCGGACGGCGCGACCGCCAGCGGCAAGTTCAACTGACCGCACCGAAAGGAAGACCCATGACACACCTCCGCACCCTTCTCGCCGCCGCCCTGCTGTCGACCGGGCTGGCCGGTGCGGCCCTGGCGCAGGGCATGCACGACCACGGCTCCATGTCCGGCAAGGACATGGGCTCGATGAAGCCGAACCCGAAGGACGACGCCTCGACCAAGGGGTTCAAGGCCGCCGACACGGCGATGATGAAGGACATGGACGTCCCCTATACCGGCGATGCCGACGTCGACTTCCGCACGCACATGATCCCGCACCACAGGGGCGCGGTCGCCATGGCCAAGGTCGCGCTGAAGCACGCCAAGGACCCGGCCACCAAGGCGATGGCGCAGAAGATCATCGACGATCAGGAGAAGGAGATCTCCGACATGGAGGCGTGGCTGAAGCGGCACGGCCAGTAGCCGCCCGCCCCGACGGAGGTGCCTCACCCCGCGCCGCAGCGGGGCGAGGCGCCCCCGCGCCTGACGCGGGCGCCGTTCCCGGTCAGGCGCGGGACGGGATGCCCGGTCCCGCCCTGGCGGCGCGACGGGGCCCCGGCCGAGCGTCGACTGCCCGCCATCCCGGCCGCTTGACACCGTGTTCGTTCTGGTCTGTTATTTCTGTCATGACAGAAATAACAGACATGCCGAGTCCCCTGCCGGCCGCGGTCGAGCGCTTCGTGCTGCACTGGGGCGATCTGGGCGGCCAGTGGGGCGTCAACCGCTCGGTCGCGCAGATCCACGCGCTCCTCTACCTCTCCGAGCGCCCTCTCGCCGCCGAGGACATCGCCGGCACGCTCGGCATCGCGCGGTCGAACGTCTCGAATTCCCTGCGCGAGCTGCTCGGCTGGAACCTGATCCGCCGTGTGCCCGTGATGGGCGAGCGCCGCGACCACTTCGCCGCCGAGACCGACCTCTGGGAGATGGTCACGCGCATCGCCGCCGGCCGCAAGGAGCGCGAGATCGATCCCGCCATCGCGGCCCTGCGCGCCTGCGTCGCCGAAGCGGACGCGGACCCGGCGCTCGGGGCGGTCGCCAAGCGGCGCCTGCGCGCGATGCTCGACTTCACCGAGTCGATGGAGCGCTGGTACGGCCAGATGCTCAACGTGCCCCGCGGCACGCTCGCCAAGCTCATCCGGCTGGGCGGCCGGATCGTGAAGTTCCTGCCGGCCAAGGCTGAGTGACGATCCGAGGGTCGTCCTCAGGAAGCCGGACCGATCGAGGGGCCCAGGTGACCGCGATGGGACATGTCCGTCGAGCCGATGCGGGGCCGTCCCGCGCGCTCTCCCCCGCCCGGTCGCTCACCGAGCCGGGCGACCTGCTGGACCTGCGCTTCCGGGCACTGATCCCGGAACGCGCATGGGCGAGCCTGTCGCCGGCCGTGCGCCGCCGCTTCGGGAAGCGGCTCGCGCAGGGGGCGAGCGCGGTCTATGTCGGCCACGTCGTCGCGATGGACGTCAGCCGCTTCGGCTGGCTCGTCGCGCAGGCGACGCGCCTGGTCGGCGGCCCGTTGCCTCTGGAACGCCAGACCGGCCGCGCCGGCGTCGTCACCGTCACCGAGGACCCGGATGGCGGCGGTCAGGTCTGGACGCGGCTGTACGCCCGCGCCTCCGGCTTCCCGCAGGTGATCCACTCGGCCAAGCGCTTCGCCGGTCCCACCGGCCTGGAGGAGCATGTCGGCGCCGGCGTCGGCATGAGCCTCACGGTGGCGGTCGAGGACGGGGCGCTGACGTTTCGCAGCCACCGCTACTTCATCGCCTGCCTCGGGCGCCGCCTGCACCTGCCGGGCTGGCTTACCCCCGGCGCGCTCACCGTCACCCACGCGGATGCCGGCGGGGACGCGACGCCGGGCGCCTTCCGCTTCATCCTCGACATCGCCCACCCCTGGTTCGGGCGGCTGATCCACCAGGAAGCGGTCTTCCAGGACGCCGAGCCGGCGGGGCAGGGAGAGGCGGCGTGAGCACGGTCCTGGTCTTCGGCGGGTATGGCGGCTTCGGGGCGCGCCTGTCGCGGCGGCTCGCTGAGGCCGGTCACGACGTGGTCGTCGCCGGCCGCCGCCTGGCGCGGGCCGAGGCGTTCTGCGCGGCCCATCCTCCGTGCCGTCCCCTTCAGGCCGACCGCAGCGGTGCCGTCGCGCCCCTGCTGGAACGCGTCCGTCCCGACCTCGTGATCGATGCGGCCGGCCCCTTCCAAGGCAGCGGCTACGCTCTGCCCCGGGCCTGTATCGCCGCGGCGATCCCGTACCTCGATCTCGCGGACGGCCGGGCGTTCGTGACCGGCATCGGCCGGCTCGACGCCGCCGCACGCGCGGCCGGCGTCGCGATCCTCTCCGGTGCATCGAGCGTCCCCGCCCTGTCCGGTGCCGTCGCCCGGCGCCTGGCGCAGGGGATGGACGCGGTCACCGCCGTGGAGATCGCGATCAGCGCCTCGAACCGCGCCACCGCCGGGACGTCGGTCGCCGCGGCCATCCTGAGCTACGTGGGCAGGCCGATCCGGCTCTGGCGCGGGCAGCGCTGGTCGGCGGGTGTCGGCTGGCAGGAGCTGCGGCGCGAGCGCTTTGCCCTGTCCGACGGCGCGTCCCTCGGCCGCCGCTGGCTGGCCCTGGCGGACGTCCCGGACCTCGATCTCCTGCCCGATCGGCTTCCGGGCCGGCCGGCGGTCAGCTTCAGGGCCGGGACCGAACTCGCGGTGCAGACGATCGGCCTCTGGTGCGCGAGCTGGCCGGTGCGCTGGGGCTGGATCCCCTCCCTGCAGGGGCTCGCGCCCGGGCTTCTCCTTGCGCAGCGGCTGACCGCGCGCTGGGGCTCGGACCGGTCCGGCATGGTCGTCCGGATGTTCGGCACGGCCGCAGGGCGCCGCGTCGAACGGCGCTGGACCCTCCTGGCGGACGACGGTCATGGCCCGGAGATCCCGGTGCTGCCGGCGGCGATCCTGGCCGAGCGGATCCTGGCCGGTGCGATCGCGCCCGGGGCGCGCGACGCCGGGACCGCGCTCGACCTGTCCGACTTCGAGCCGAGCTTCGCGCGCCTGTCGATCCGCCACGACGTGCGGGAGTCGGGACAGGCCGACGCGCTCTACGCGCGCGTCCTGGGTCCGCGCTTCGCCGAACTCGCGCCGCGCGTCGCGGCCCTGCACGGCGTGCTGCGCGAGGCGGGGGCGCACGGCCGCGCCGTCGTGCGACGGGGCCGCCACCCCGTCGCGCGCGGCCTCGCGGCGCTCCTCGGATTGCCGGTCGCGGGCGCGCACGATCTCCACGTCGGCTTCAGCGAGACGCGCGGGGTGGAGCGCTGGACGCGCGCGTTCTCCGGTCGCCGGTTCACGAGCGCGTTCTCCGAGGAGCGCGGCTGCGTCGTGGAGCGGTTCGGCCCGCTTCGCTTCCGGTTCGACCTCGCGCCCGAGGGCGGCGGCCTGCGCATGGTGCTGCGCGGCTGGTCCGTCGCGCGGCTGCCCCTGCCGCTGGCGCTCGCACCCCGCACCGCCGCCCGCGAGTGGGAGGAGGCGGGGTTGTTCCGCTTCGACGTCTCGATCGCCCTGCCACGCGTCGGGCTGGTGGTGCATTACCGCGGCTGGCTCGACACGGACGATCGCGCGAGGCGTCGATCCGGCTTCGTCCCGGGCGCAGAGCCGACCGCGCCCCCTCGGAACGGACATCCGGCACAGGGCCGATCCCGGCCACCCGGCGGGGATCCCGGGCCGGTAACGGCCCTGCCGATGGCGTCATCCCGCGCCCACGGCCCGTCCCGCGGCGGGCACGGTCCGGAGCCGCGTCACGGGCGGGTCTGAGCCGAGGCACCGCCATCGGCCGCGCGACCCTTCAGGTTCGCGGCCGCCGCGGCATAGCCGCCGCCGGCACCGTCGATGAAATGCATGTGCCCGCTGCCGGGGACCGGAGGGCTGATGCAGGTCAACTGCGCTGCCGACTGGCGCTGCAGGCCGAAATGGCAGATCCCCTGCGCCTCCGCGCCGGCGAGATCCGCCTCGAGTCGATCGGCGAAGGCGCGGGTGCAATCCAGCGTCATCCGCAGCGCGTCATCGTACTTGCGGAAATCTGTGTTGCCCACGATCTCGCGCCGCAGAATTGCGGGATCGAACGCGCCGACCCGCACGCCCGTGCGGTAGATCAGGTATTCCGGTATCGACCGTGCCGCGAGGCGGAGCGTGGCCCAGAAGCGGCTCCTGCGGGAGCCCGGCATCGCGCGCCGTTCGAGGTCCAGTCCCGCCCACGGTCCGCGCATCTCCGGTCCCGCGTCCTGCATCGGGCGCGCGACCTCGGCGCTGATCTCGAGCCTCTGCAGGAGCTCCTGCACGAGTTGCCGGAAGGCCGGCGCGTCGCCGCTGTGCTGGGGCACGAGCATGAGCGAGAGCATCAGCTCGTGCCGGGGACGGATCTCCTGCCAGCGGCAGGAGAGGCCGGTCAGGTCGGGCTGGGTGCCGGCCTCGGCCGGTGCGAGGGCGTGGTCGCCGGCCTTCATGGCCGCCTCTGCCCAGGGCAGCCCACCTCCGCTGAACATGGCATAGGAAACGTGGGCGCTGGGCGCGTAGCGCGCCACGCGCACGTCGAGCGCGCGATCGCGCACGGCCGAGACCGGCACGAGAGCGGTGCGCAGCTCCAGTTGCAGCGCCTCGCGGACCCAGCCGGCCGTCGCCGCCAGCGCGTCTCTCGCGGCGTCCACATCGTCCGGGGCGACGGCGAAACCGGCCCCGTCGCCGCCGAAGACGAAGGGGAATTCGCGCCGGCCGAGCGCGTTGGAGACGGCCGTGATGACGGCTGCGCCGGCCGCGTTCACCGCCTTGTAGCGGCCGAGCCCGATCTGCTGCCGGGAGCCGACGACATCGGCCACGCCGAGCCACCAATCCGCGGGCAGGGGCCGGTAGAGGTCCGGATCCATGAGGCTGGAGAAGGCGGTGAACCGGGGCAGGCTGTCGTAGAAATCCGGGGCCGCGCGGCGTGTCGCCGGTTCGCGTTCCTGAACTGCACCCATCGATTTCCCCACCGCCATCGCCCTGCTCCTCGGCGCAGCGTCCGGGCGCCGTGACGCGCCCGGATCGCGTCACCGATCGCATCCTCGGTGAGACAACCCTCACCACGCTCACGTGCCGCCCTCAAGCCAGGGCGGCACGACAGGTCCGGATTTCCGGCCGGTACGAGCTGTCGCGATCCGCGGCCGATGCGGCTCGGATCTCGAGTCGCGGGTCCCGTCGGCGGAGCCAAAGGTTGCGGGATGGAGTCGGTCAGCCGGCCGCCGCCGCGCGTGCAGCGGCAGCCGGTCGCGTGACGGAACCGCGATCCGTCGAAGACGGTCGCTCAGCTAGCCGCACACGCGCTCATGGCCGAAGAAGACAGGATTGTAGATCGCGCGGCAGTCGCCGAAGTGCGGGCCGAGGAAGAGGCTGTTCGCGGGATAGCCCCAACTGAACCCGCCGAAGCGCCGACGGAATCCACGGCGGTAGAAATAGCGATCGTGACCGAACCCACCGTGCCTGAAGCCTCCGTGCCCGAACCCGCGATGGCCGAAGCCTCCGTGATGGCCGAAGCCTCCGTGTCCGAAACCGCCACGGCCAAACCCGCGGGCATCGGCACTGGCGGCACCACCGGCCAACGTCGCGGCCGCGAGACCCGCCACCATCAACATCTTCGTCGAGATCATCTTCATCCTGCGTCTCCCTGTTGGGGTGAAGGCACTCTGCCGCCGACCGATGGCCGGTCGCTGTGATCCCGGTCACAGAAGCCCGGACGCGGGGCTCGACGCGGGATCCCTCGCGGGGGCCCGGGTGCGCGCTTCGACCGAACCCCGACCGGTCGGGGCGACCGCGAACTCCGACGCCGCGGCGGGCAGGCGGCCCGCGCCGTCGGCCGCGCCGTCGGCCGCCACGTCGGCCGCGTCGGGCGCGCTCGGCAACGCGCGTGCGCTCGCTCTACGGGCGCTGCCCCATCACGAGCGTGACCGGCTGGCCCGCACAGGTCTCGACCGCGGTGAAGGCGCGTGCGCGAAGTTCAGCCTCCATGGCCGCGCATTCCCACAGATGTCCGCCACTGCGGGCCAGCCGCAGGGCAGCGAGCGTGGCGGCGGCCGGATCCGCCGGCGGAGCGTAGAGTCCGACCACCAGATACCCCCGCGGCTCGAGGGCAGCCGTCAGCCGATCGAGCGCTGCACGGGCCGCGTCCCGGGAGAGGAAGGGTGCCGGAAGCCACGTCAGCGAGTAGCCGGCCGAGTCATCGAACCGCGTCACATCCTGCAGACGGAGTTCGATACGGCCGTGAAAGGGGCTCGCCGCCACGTTCGCGCGCGCCAGTGCCAAGGCCGGCTCCCAGATGTCCAGGCCGACGACCCGCAGCGAAGGCCAGTGTGCCGCGGCCTCCAGCGCGATGCCGCCCACGCCGGTGCCGACATCCAGGAAGCGCCCGGTGAGTGCGGCCGCGAGCGACGGGCGCTCGGTCGACAACGCCGCCAGGCGCCGCACGACGCTGCGCGACGCCTGGCCTTGAGCCTGCAACATCGCGGGGTCGCGAACCTGCCAGACCGGCGGCCGCTCCGGGTGATCCAGCAGATCCCGCGCCTCCTCGAGCGCGTGGGTGACGGATGCCAGGAGCGCGGACACCTGCTCCGGTTCGAGGTCGCCGAGGCCGCCCGGGATGACGGCGGCGACCACGTCGAGCAGTCGGCGCGCCACCTCGGGATCGACCTCCACGTCTTCCCGCGCGTCTTCCATCGCGTCTTGCCGCAGTCGCAGGGCCGCACCGATCGCGGCCAGGCCTCGCGCCGCATTTCCCATCGCGCGAAGCGTGTGTTCAATCGTGTCGATAGCCATCCGCGACCGCCGAAGTAATGATCGCCACGACGCGCCGTGGCACCCGAACAGGACGGCCCGGCCTCCTCGGAAGGAGGCCGGGCAAGGATCCGCGGTGTCTTTCCCGGCCGTGAGCCCGTGGATCATCCGCCCGGGCGCTCCTCGACAGCGGCCCAGGGGACCTCAGCGCTTCCGGCCGTCACACGCGGCCTGATCGGGCCGTCCGCGACGCGCGGTGCATCGCGCGGAGCGCCGCGGTTCCGGGAACGGGATCGATGCCCCGAACGGCCGGTGCGATGTCCGCGCGACGGGGCGTCCTGAGCGACCCCTCCGGTCGGCCGATCGTGCTCGCTGCGGCGACGGTCGTTACAGGCCGTGCGCCCGCTTCAGCATCTCGGCGGCCCGTTCGCCGATCACCGCGCACGGCGCCTGGGTGTTGCCGGTGGTCACGCGGGGCAGGATCGAGGCGTCGGCGACCCGCAGGCCGTCGATGCCGTAGACCCGGAGCGCGCCGTCCACGACCGCCAGCGCGTCGCGGCCCATCCGGGCGGTGCAGCTCTGGTGCCAGTAGGTGACGGCGGCATCGCGGATGTAGTCCGCCATCGCCGCGCCGGACAGCGGGCCCGGCATGGCCTCGGCGCGCACGTACGGGCGGAACGCCCGCGCGTTGCCGAGGGCGCGGCAGAGATCGACGCAGGCCGCGGCCGCCGTCACGTCGGCCGGGTGGGACAGGAAGTTCGCCTCGATGACCGGCGGCGTCGCCATGTCGGCGCTCCGCAGCTGCAGGCGGCCGCGGCTGGCGGGCTGCGCGAGGCCGGCGAACATCGTCCAGCCGTGGGCCGGAACGCCGCGGGCCGCGGTCTGCTCGCTCGGAACCGGAAACTCGACCTGGCAGAACAGCAGGTTCGGCGCCGAGAGGCCGGGCCGGCTCGTCCAGTACAGGGTCGCCTCGCTGCCGCTGTTCCGCGGCGCGATCGGGTCGGCATATTCCCAGGTGCAGCCGAAGGACACGTGGTCCTGGAGGTTCTGTCCGACGCCGGGCAGGTGCTGCACCGACGGGATGCCGAGCGCCCCGAGCTCGTCCCGGTCGCCGATCCCCGAGAGCATCAGCACCTTGGGTGTGTGGATCGCCCCCATCGACAGGACCGTCTCGGCACGCGCGCCGACCGTCCGGACCGCGCCCGCGTGGACGAACTCGACCCCCGTGGCGCGGCGGCCGTCGAAGGTCACGCGGCGGACGAGCGCGTCCGTGAGGACGGTCAGGTTGGGGCGGTCGAGCCAGGGATGGACGTAGGCGCGGAACAGCGAGACGCGCCGGCCGTCGCGGACCAGCATGTCGGTGATCGCCGCGCCGCCGGGCCCCTCCATCATGCGCCCGTTGGGGTTGTCGAAGGTCGGGATGCCGAGGTCCCGCGCGGCGTCGAGCAGGGCGTGGGCCACGGGGCTGGGATCGGACGCGGGCTGCACCCAGACCGGACCGTCGCTCCCGCGATGCGCCGGATCGGGGGCGCCGCGCCAGTTCTCGATGCGCCGGTAGATGTCGAGGACGCTCTCGTAGCCCCAGGCCGCGTCGCCGGCCTCGGCGGCGAAGGCGTCCCAGTCGCACCGGTGGCCGCGTGCCCAGACCATCACGTTGACGCTGGAGCCGCCGCCGAGTCCCTTGCCCATCGCCATGGAGAGCGTGCGTCCGTTCAGGTGGGCATTCGGCTCCGCGCGGAAGCCCCAGTCCCGCGCCCCGCCGAGGTTGGTCGGCCAGAGGGCGGGATCGAGCACGGCCTCGGCGTCGTCCGAGCCGCCCGCCTCGAGCAGGAGCACCTGCACGTCGGGATTCTCCGCCAGCCGCCGCGCGACGACCGACCCGGAGGCGCCGGCGCCGCAGACGACGAAGTCGTAGGCCGGTCTCAGGTCGGCGGTCAGCCGGGCCTGGTTCTCCCCCGCCCGCCGCGCGAAATCGGCCCGGTCGAGGGCGTCTGAAGTGCTCATGATCTGGAAGGTCTCACTTGTAGCAGCGGATCGGAACGATCTCGGTCCATCGAGGATCGGGCAGAAAATTCCGACGCCCACGTCTCCGCGCTCCAGCAATCGCCGCGTCGGGATTGCCGGAACATCAGTGGCGCCGCGATCGGTCCGCCGCGCGAAGCGGCGCGCGCCCCGCGTTCGACGCGCGGACCGATAACGCAATGCTTCTGTTACAGGTGGATTTCGGCGCGTGACCGCGCGCGTTACATGGGACACGGTTTTTCGTCCGCGCCGCCGAGCCGGCGAGAGGGCAGGTCGGATCGGCGGACCGAGCGGCATGACACGCGAAAGCGGCGAGGCTCGCACCCCGCCGCTCGCGTCAGACTCGCTGTCCGTTACCGGATGGCCGCCGCCATCCTGCCGGGTTCACAGGCCCATCAGCACGCCGGCCGAGCCGACGACGGTCATCATGAGGCCGCCCAGGAAGGCGCCGATCATCGCGTAGGAGAAGGCCTTCAGCATCGTGTCCCCCGACCTCAGCAGCGGTTGCCGCCGGCGGTCTGGCCGTACTGCTTGACCGGGAAGTTCTGCTGGTTGGCATTGCCCTCCGCGGCCGAGCTCTGCGGGCAGGTCCAGGGGTCGCGGTCGTAGCGGCCGCCGAACGGGGCGCCGAACGAGCCCGTGGTTTCGACATCGTAGGGCGTGGAGCCAGTCCAGGCAGGACGATCGTAGGCCATGGCGGACGAGATCGGAGCTACGGCGAGCATGAGAGCGGTGACGGTAGCGGCGATACGGGTCTTCATAGGCTAATTCTTGCTCCTTTACGCAGTACAGTCCGAGATTTCCGGCCCATTTCATTTTGCGTGACACTGATATGGGGCCGCTCGTCTCGGAGCGACGTGTCGCTGCGCACGCGGCGTCCGGGATTAATCGCGCCGGCGGCGCTGCCGTGACCGCGCGTGACCAGGCTGTCTCCGCCGCCGGCGTCGCGGCCGCCCGGCAGACTGCGCTCACGCGGCCCGCTCATTGAACCAGACGCGGGCTTCAGGTCTTCCCTCCATGCCGAGGCGGTCCATCTCCGCCGAGGCATGGAGGAGCTCTATGCGCATTCTCGTTCTCGCCGCGCTCGCAGGTGTCGGCCTCGGCGTCCTGGCCGTCCCCGCCTCGGCCGTTCCCGCGGGCCCCGCGACCGGCCTCTCGGCGCCGTCCGACATGCTCACCGACGTCCGGATGAGGCGCCATCACCTGCGGCGACACTCGATGTCGCGGGTCCAGCGGCGATATCCGGGTGCGAGCTTCGTCCGGAACAAGACCCCCGGCTCCGCGGGCGGCAGCAGCCGGGGTAACGGCGTCACCGGCAGCTACGCCGCGCCCAGCGGACGGTAGGCCCCCACGCCCGCGCGCATCATCGCCGCCACCGGATTCCTGCGCACGCGTGCGGGACCGGGGGCGGCAGACGGCGCAGGCGGGATCAACCCCGCGGCCGGCGATCCCGCCAGCTTCCGATGCGAGCCGGCGCCCGCGCGGGCGAATGGTGGCGGATGCGTCGGGCTCTCAGCGCGCCAGTCTCGCGGGGAGCACCGTCGGCGCCGGGCTCGACGCGTTCGACGCCGCGAACGACGCGACGAAACCGGCGAGGGACCGCACGTTGTCCGGCTGCCGCGGATCCCGAGCAACCGCGGCGGCCTCGCGTTCCAGCCGAAGGTTACAGGCCTTCGTCGGAAGTCCGATATCCGGTGTGCAGGCGTCGTGGCGGGCGCAGGCTGCGTCGAGGGCGTCGATGGGCGGCAGAGGCGCGTTGTTGCCGGGGCCGCAGTAGTTGCCGTGAATGAGGAACTTCGGCCCGCCATTGGCGGCCGGCTGTGCCAGGGACGGCGTGGCCCACGCGGCGGCGAGGCAGACGGGGGCGACGAGGCCTATGACGGTGCGAGTCAACATGGTGGAGACCCTCCAGCACCTGCGCCGCACAAGTCCCATCGGCGATGACGGTGCGAGACACGATTATGCACCACACATCACGGCGCGACGTGCTCCGGAGCACCACCCCTATTTGGATGACGTCCTGTCCGCATCGCGGACATCGCGGTCGCCGAGTCACCGCGTCGTCCGCGACATCGCGCGGCATCACGGGGGTGGGCCCCCGCCGCACTCTCCCCCTCTGCCGATCGCGTGTCGGCACCCCTGTCGTGCAGACACGCCTCGCTCGGCGTGAAGAGGCGGGGCATCGGGCTGCTGACTGTGGTAGACATCACCGCATGCGCGCTGGCGATCCAGCGTCTCACGGCCTTCAGGGAGAGTCTCAGTGGCGCGTCCGGACCTCGGCACGAAGCGTATCTGCCCGACGACGGGGAAGAAGTTCTACGATCTCGGCAAGAATCCCGTGATCTCGCCCTACTCGGGCGAGGTCGTGCCGATCGCTGCGGCGACATCGTATTCCAGGGGGAGCGCTCCCGTCGTCGCGCGCAAGGAGGCGCCGAGCGACGAAGAGGACGAGACGGAGGGCCCCGAACTCGTCTCGCTGGACGAGGTCGAGGCCGAGGAGGCCGAGAAGGACACGGACAGCAACGCTGAGGATGACGACGCTCTCGACATCGAGGACGACGGGGAGCAGGTCGACGACGACAACCTCGTCGTCGATGAGGACGATGACGACACCAGCGATCTCGTCGAGGTCAACGACGACGATGACGACCAGTAGGCCCGCACGCCGCCGCCGGTCGTCCGGCGGACAGGCGCGGGTGGCCGCAATCTCAGTCGCTGTTTGATCGGGTGGTGGGGCGGCTCATGAGCAGGGCCGCCCGCACCGCCATGCGGCGCGACGGCTCGTCGGACTCGGTGTCGACCACGATCGCGGGCGCGGAGGGGTGGGCCGCGACGGCCGCCGCGAGATCGAGCACGTGGTCCGGACCGATGGCGTGATCCTGGGTGGTCGGTTCCGCCAGGTAGGCGTCGACGGCGGCGCCGACATCCTCGATGGCGATACGCTCGGCGGTCACCAGATCCCAGAGCGTGGCCTCAGCTGACATCCGCGGCGTATCGCACCTCGCGCGAGAGCATGCAACAATGTAACAACGGCTGGCTCGCGGCGCCGGCAGGCCAGCGCGTCCGCGGGATCAGGGCCCGTCGCGCAGGGGACCGATGCAGGCCGCAACCGGGTGGTCGGCCGGCGCGAAGTGATCCAGGAGCCGGTCCCCGGACCACAGCTCGGCCAGCAATCCTTCGGCCAGCCTGTCGGCCTGATGCCTGGCCTCCGCGTCGTCGTGGGCGCTGATGAGGACCGTGCCGCGGTCGCTGCCGTCCGCGCCGAACCGGTGCAGCCGGTAGGCCGAGCCGGCACCTCGGCGTTTCCCGGGGAAATCGATGAGGTCGGCCATCGCGGGCTCACGGCTCCGTAGGAGGGGGCACACGTCCCCCAGCCGCCGGAACCTGAAGTCTGGCCGATCCGGCGACGGATGGAGTGTAAGAGGGCCGGGACGCGAAGGATAGAGTGCGAAGGACGACCGCCCGCCCGCTGCCGAGGCAAGGCCGCCAGGGCCGGAACGCGGCCCAGATCGATGTTCAGGACGGGTCAGACCGTCGGGCCGGCGGCGGTCGCGATCCACACCACGTGCCGCGGGCCGCTGCGCCCGTTCGCGTGGGGGCGAAGCTCCTCGACGGCGAAACCCGAGCGCTGGAGGCGCGCCTTGAACTTGCGGTCGGGAATGGCCGACCAGACGCCGAGCACGCCGCCCGGCCGCAGCGCGCGCCGCGCCGATTCCAGCCCGTCCTTGCCGTAGAGGCGATCGTTCTCCGGGCGCACGAACCCTTCCGGTCCGTTGTCGACATCGAGCAGGATCGCGTCCCAGGCGGCCGGGCCGCGCCGGATCAGGTGGTCGACATCGGCTTCGCGCAGGTCGACGCGCGCGTCGTCGAGGCAGCCGGCGAAGACGTCCGCGAGCGGTCCACGCGCCCAAGCCGCGACCGTCGGTACCAGTTCGGCAACCGTGACGCGCGCCTCGGGCTCGAGGTTGCGCAGGGCCGCGCGCAGGGTGAACCCCATGCCGAGGCCGCCGACGAGCACGCGCGCCGCGCCCCGGCCGCGCACCCGGCCGCAAGCGAGGATCGCCAGCGCCTCCTCGGAGGCGCCGCGGGTGCTGTTCATCAGCTCGATCGTGTCGGCGACGATCGAGAACTCGTGGCCCCGCTGCATCAGGTGCAGCGGTGTGCCGCCGGGAACGATGCCGGTGTCGATGTGCGTCCAGGATGTCACGGAGGTCCCCCTGTGGGCCGGCGCCATGCATATTCCGGCAGACGGGAAGGATGGGTTATGAGACGCGCTCCTGACCGCGCGTCGCGCCTGCAAGACGCAGGGGCCGCGACAGCGTTCGCCTCGTCCGAGAAGCCGGCATACCCCTCATGGCCAAGCGTACCAAGTCTCTGCCGAAGGTGCAGGGGTTCGTGCTGTTCGACGTCACCTACGCCGACGGCAGCCGCGCCTCGAATCGGCGCGTGCCGGCCGAGATCCTGGGCGGCCTCGACGGCGACGAGCCGGCACGCGCGCTCATCACCGAGCAGGAAGAGGAGATCGCCCGCAAGTCGGGGAGGCCGATGCGGGAGATCGAGAGCCTGACGCGGTCGCCTGCCCCGAGCGCGAAGCCCGATCTGTGACGAGCGGCCCCGATCCAGGCCACTCGTCGCGCGGTGCTCAGCCAGCCTTCAGGTTGGCGGCGCTCTCCTTGCCGCTGCGGCGGTCCGCCTCGACGTCATAGGAGATCTTCTGACCCTCGTTGAGGGAGCGAAGGCCCGCACGCTCGACGGCCGAGATGTGAACGAACACGTCCTTGCCGCCATCGTCGGGCTGGATGAAACCGTAGCCCTTGGTCTCGTTGAACCACTTCACGGTGCCTGTAGCCATGGCTGTATCCTGGTCGTCACCGGCTCGCCAACGTGGCGGGCCGTGACGCCTGAACGAGCCGCCGCGGCCGCCTGTTCCAGGGGCACCCCCGATCAGGCGCCGCGGTTGAGACCCCCGCGCCCTCATCCGCCGACCGCAGGCCGAACGGTCCCGGGCCAGGGCCTGCCGAGCCAGCCAGCGCCGACACCGGCCCGCCCCGCGGCGCGATCAGGGTCGCTCCGTGCGGGGCCAGACGCCGCCTTCCGTCACGATGATGTCCATGGGGACGTCGTGCGCCTGCGGGTGGATCGTCGCGAGCCGCGCGAGCTCGAAGCCGACGCCGATGACCCGCGGCCTCGTCGACCTGGACGCGATGGTCCGGTCATAGAAGCCGCCGCCGTATCCCAGGCGGTACCCGGCCTGATCGAAGCCGACGAGCGGCGCGATCAGGACGTCCGGGTCGACAGTCTCGCCCTCTGCGGGAACGGGTATGTTCCAGACGCCGCGGATCATGCGATCGCCCGGCGACCAGACCCGGAACCGGAGCGGGCGCGCCTTCTCGACGACGACCGGAAGCGCCAGTCGCGCCCCGCTTCCGCGCAGCTCCGTCAGGAGGGATCTGGGATCGAACTCGCCCCTGAAGGGCCAGTAGAGACCGATCGATAGGCCCGATGCCGAAGGGAGAGCGGCTCGGAGACCCTGCTCGATCCGCTCGCTCCGGGCGGCGCGGTCCTGGGCGGAGATGCCGACCCGCCGCGCGATGAGTGCGGCGCGGGTCTCCTTGCGCCACTGCCGCACGCTCGGCCAGTCGGATGCGGCGATCTCAGGACCGCAGGGTTCGGAAGGCCGAGGCTCCGCCGCCGGGCCGACGAAGTCGGGGCCGAGCTCGTGCATGAAGCAGGGTGGAGAGCTGTACGCGCCGAACGCGGAGCGCTCGGGCGCCGCGGGATCCGGGGGCGTCTCAGGCCGCTCGGTTGAATGCCCGACCACGATGATCTCCCTCGCGACGGTGGACCCGCACAGCCCTGGGTGACCTCGGCCAAACGCGCGCTCGGCACCTCCGGTTCGGTGACGCGGATCGCGGACGTCCCGCGCCGTCCCGACCGGGCCGGTCATCGTCCCTGGCCGGTCTCCGAGCGGCACGATGGCGAATGCCAGGAAGATCCGCCGCCCACCCTCGCGGGTGCCCGGGACGGGCAGGAACGCGCGCGTCGACGGCTGTCCGGCCCCTCGACCCGGGGATCCCGGGTCAGCGCGTCACGGGCGCGCCGGCGCTCGGGAAGAACAGCTGCTCGCCGCCGACCTTGTATCCCGCGATCGCCTGCTGCCCCTCCGGTGAGACGAGCCAGTCGATGAAGGCCTGTCCCTGCTTCGCCTTCACGCCGGGGTGCCTGTCGGGATCCACCAGCATCGCGCCGTAGGGATTGAACAGGCTCCGGTCTCCCTGAACCAGGATGACGAGGTCGGCGCGGTTCTTGAACGCGAGCCACGTCCCCCGGTCGGCGAGGATGTAGGCGCCGAGGGCCGAGGCCGTGTTGAGCGCGGGGCCCATGCCCTGGCCGACATCCCGGTACCAGGGGCCGCGCACGGCCGCGAGGTCGACGCCCGCCTCCTTCCAGCTGCGCAGCTCGGCGCTGTGGGTGCCCGAGCGGTCCCCGCGCGACACGAACGCCGCCTTGCTGGCCGCGAGCTTGGCGAAGGCCTCGCGCACGCCCAGGCCGCGCACGCCGGCCGGATCGGAGGCCGGGCCGATCAGCACGAAATCGTTGTACATCACGTCGTACCGCCGCTTCGCGAAGCCCTCGGCGAGGAACTTGTCCTCGGCCGGACGGTCGTGAACCAGGACCACGTCGGCATCGCCGCGGCGCGCCGCATCGAGCGCCTGCCCCGTGCCCAGGGCGACGACCTTCACGTCGATCCCGGACGTCTCCCGGAAGAGCGGGAGGATGTGCTTGAACAGGCCGGACTGCTCGGTCGAGGTCGTCGAGGCGACGACGATCGAGGTCGGCTCGGCCTCGGCCGACGGCAGGAAGCCGGCCGCGCTCAGGAAGGCGGCCAGTCCCAGGGTCAGGAGGCGGCGACGAAGGGCGTCCACGGCAATTCCCCAGCGAGGTAGGCCCGCGCCTCGGACGTCCGGGGCGAGAACAGGATCTGTCGGGCGGGACCATGCTCGACGGCGCGGCCCGAGGCCAGCACGATCACCGCGTCGGCGAGGCGCGCCACCTGCCCGAGATTGTGTGAGACGAGCACGACCGTGGTGCCCGCCCGCGCCATCGCGGCCACCAATCCCTCGACGATCTCGGTCGAGGCCGGGTCGAGGTTCGCGGTCGGCTCGTCGAGGAGGAGCAGGCCCGGGCCGACCGCCCAGGCACGGGCCAGCGCCAGCCGCTGCTGCTCGCCGCCCGAGAGCCGCGTCGCGGGATCGCGGGCGCGCTCGGAGAGGCGGACGCGGGCGAGCGCTTCCTCCACCCGCGCGGCCCGCGCAGGACGGGGCAGGTCTCCGAGAGCCAGCGCGACGTTCGCGGCCGCGGTCGCGCGGATCAGCGCCGGCCGCTGGAACACGAAGGCCCGCCGGTGCGGGCCGACCTGCACCGTGCCGCCGTCGGGCCGCAGGAGCCCGTCGACGACCCTCAGGGTGACGCTCTTGCCCGCCCCGTTCGGGCCGATGACGGCCGTGACGCTGCCCGGAGCGACCTCCAGGCAGAGACGGTCGAGCACCGTCCGACCGTCGAGGACCAGGGTCACGTCCTCGAGGCGGATGGCCGGCGTCGCGCTCATCCGTACACCCGCGCGGCGTGCCGGCGGAGCAGGGCCACGGCGACGTTCACCACCAGAACGAGGCCGATCAGCACGAGGCCGAGCGCCAGGGCGAGGCTGAGATCGCCCTTCTGGGTCTCCAGCGAGATCGCCGTCGTCATCGTGCGGGTATACCCGTCGATGTTCCCGCCGACGACGAGGACCGCGCCGATCTCCGAGATCGCCCGGCCGAACGCGGCGAGCGCCGCGGTCACGAGGGAGAAGCGCACGTCGTAGATCATCGCCGCGGCCTGACGCGGGGCGGAGAGCCCGAGGGAGCGCAGCTGCTCCCCGAGATGCACCCGGGCGTCGGCGACGACCTGCTGCGTCAGGGCGGCGACGAGCGGGGTCGCGAGCGTCGCCTGCGCGGCGATCATCGCGGCGGGGGTGAACAGCAGGCCGAGAGGTCCGAGCGGACCGGAGCGGGACAGGACGAGGTAGAGCGCGAGGCCGACGAGCACCGGCGGCAGCCCCATGAAGGCGTTGAGCAGGCCGACCGCGGCGCCGCGTCCAGGAAAGCGGGCGACGGCCAGGAACGCGCCCAGGGGTATGCCCAGCACGAGACCGATGCCGACGGCGGTGAGGCTGACACGCAGCGACAGCCACGCGATCGCCAGCACGTCCCGATCCAGGCTGAACAGGCGGGAGAGGATGTCCTGGAGCGTCTGCATCAGGCGCCCGGGCCGGTCCTCGGGAACGGGACGAGGCGGATGGCGAGATCGGCCGTCGAGGCCGACCTCGTGACGCAGGTTCGGCGGAATGGACCTGTCATGCCTGTCAGGGGAGCGCGTGCGGATAGGCGGCGAGCATATCGCCCGGGGCGGCCGTTGTCGTGTCGCCGGGACGTTCGACGAGGCCATCTTTGCCCGTCCGGGACGCGAGCCCGCCCCTTCGCGGGGGACGATGCGCGCCGCGGGGGCATCGTCGGTGCCGCATTCCAGGCCGCGCCGCGCGCCGTCTCGCCGGTACGGCTTCCGTCGGGGCCCGGGCGCGGCGCGCCGGGTCGGCCGCCGCGCCGGCCCTTGATCATCGAACCCGGATGGCGCATCGCCGCCACGATGATCCGGAATGCGTCCTCGGCGCTGATCCCGCTTCGGGAGGCGGCGAACCTGCTCAGCGGCGCGGCTGCTCCCGTCGAACCCGCGACCGTCCCGCTCGCAGCGGCGCTCGGACGCGTCGCCGCGCGGGCGGTCGTCGCGCACGCCGCCGTGCCCGCGGGCCCGACGGCGATGCGGGACGGCTTCGCGGTCGAGGCCGCCTCGGTGGGCGGCGCGTCGGCCTACGCGCCGATCTACCCGGCGCGACCGCCACCCTGGGTCGAGGCTGGACAGCCGCTGCCGTCGGGCACCGACGCCGTCCTGCCCCCGGAGGGATTCGCGGACGGCATGGTCGTCGCGGACATCGCCCCGCGGGAGGGCGTGCGCGGAGCGGGGGACGACGTCGCCGGCGACGCGCGGCTGATCGAGGCCGGCACCCGGATCGAGCCGCTCCACCTGCTCGTCCTGGAGGCGGCCGGCCTGGAGGCGGTCGACGTCCGTCAGCCGCGCTTGCGCGTCGTCACCGCGGGGACGTCCAGCCTCGATACCGTGTCGCCCCTGCTCGGGCGTCTGATCGCGCGGGCGGGCGGGGCGACCGCGGCGGTTCGCGCCCGGGGCGTCGAGGACATCGCCGCGGCGATCCGCGGCGGCACGGCGGACGCGGTGCTGGTGGTCGGGGGCAGCGGTTTCGGCCGCTCGGACCACAGCGCGGCGGCCCTCGGCCGCGCCGGAGACGTCCGCGCGCACGGCATCGCCCTGCGGCCCGGGGAAACCACCGCCGTCGGCTCCGCGGCCGGCAGGCCGGTCCTCCTGGTGCCCGGGCCTCCCGAGGCGGCGCTCGCCGCGTTCCTGACGCTCGGCCGTCCGCTCGTCGCGCGGCTCGCCGGCGCGCGGGACCGCGCGCCTGGGCGGCACGTCCTCCTCCGGAAGATCGTCTCGTCGATCGGTCTGTCCGAGGTCGTCTTCGTCCGGAGCGGGTCGGACGGCGTGGAGCCGCTGGGCGGAGCCGGCCTTCCGCTCGGTCGGTTGGTGCAGGCGGACGGCATCGTGGTGGTCGAGCCGGAGAGCGAAGGCTTCCGGGCCGGCGAGGAGGTAGAGGTTTGGGCCCTGTGAGCGCCGACGCGGACCGTGACGGGGCTGCGGATTTCGTCGCGCGTCTCGCCGCGGCCTCGAGCCAGGAGCAGTTTCTCCGGGTGATGAGCCGGGACGACGCGCTCGCGCGGTTCCGGGCGGCGGTCCCGCACGCGCGCCTGCCCTCCGAGACGGTGTCGTTGGACGACGCGCTCGGGCGCGTGCTCGCCCGCGACGTCGCCTCGCCGATGGACGTCCCGCCCTTCGACCGGTCCCTGGTCGACGGTTTCGCCCTGCGCGCGACCGACACGGAAGGCGCCGGGCCGGCGAGCCCGCGGCGTCTCGCGCTGAACCGCGAGATCCTCGCCTGCGGCGTCGCGCCGACCATCGTCGTCCAGCCGGGAACGGCGACACCGATCGCCACCGGCGGCGTGATCCCCCGCGGCGCCGACGCCGTGGTGATGGTCGAGCACACGGAGTTCGACGCCGGGAGCCTCGCCGTCGATGTCCTGACCGCGGTGCGGCCGGCGCAGTTCGTGGGCTATGCCGGGGCCGACATGGCCCGCGGCGAGACGGTGCTGCGCGCGGGAACGCGGATCACCGCCCGCGAGATCGGCATGCTGGCGGCGTGCGGCCTCGCGGCCGTCGACGTCACCGGACGCCCGCGGGTCGCAATCCTGTCCACGGGGGACGAACTGGTCGCACCGGGCGAGCCCCTGCCCGAGGGCGCGATCTACGATTCGAACGGCGCGATCATCGCGGCCGCGGTGACCGAGAACGGCGGGGAGCCGGTCCGGCTCGGGATCGTGCGCGACGAGGCTTCCGTCCTCGAGGCCGCCCTCCGGTCCGCCCTCCGGGACAGCGACCTCGTCGTGCTCTCGGGCGGCACGTCCAAAGGCGCCGGCGACGTGTCGCACCGGGTGCTGTCCCGCCTCGGCGAGCCGGGAATCCTGTTCCACGGCGTGGCCCTGAAGCCCGGGAAGCCGCTCTGCGTGGCGGTGGCGCAGGGAAAGCCGGTCATCGTCCTGCCGGGGTTCCCCACCTCCGCGATGTTCACCTTCCACGACTTCGTCGTGCCGTACGTGCGGGCGCTCGCCGGGTTGCCGCCGCGCGAGGACGAGACGATCGCGGCGCGGGTGTCCCAGCGGGTGCCCTCCGAACTCGGCCGCACCGAGTTCGTGATGACCTCCCTCGCCCACGGTCCCGAGGGGACGATCGCCCTGCCGCTGCCGAAAGGCTCGGGTTCGGTCACCGCCTTCTCGCAGGCGGACGGCTTCTTCGCGGTTCCGGCTGCGCGCGCGGGCGTCGAGGCGGGGGAGGGCGTCGCCGTGGTCCGCCTGGGCGCCGGCGTGCGGGCGCCCGACCTGACGATCGTCGGCAGCCACTGCATCGGCCTCGACCGGGTGGTCGGTCTGCTCGCCGAGCGAGGCTACCGGGCCCGCACCATCTGGGTCGGGTCGGCCGGCGGCCTCGCCGCCCTGCGGCGCGGCGAGTGCGATGTCGCCGCCATGCACCTCTTCGATCCCGGGACGGGCCGGTACAACGCCCCGTTCCTCACCGAGGGCATGTCCCTCGCGCCCGGTTGGCGCCGCCTCCAGGGCGTCGTGTTCCGCCGCGGCGACGCAAGGTTCGAAGGGCGCGACGCCGCGGACGCGGTCGCCGCGGCGCTCGCCGACCCCGACGCCGTGATGGTCAACCGCAACGCCGGATCGGGCACGCGCCTGCTCGTGGACGGCCTGCTGGACGGTGCCCGGCCGGCGGGGTTCTGGAACCAGCCGCGCTCGCACAACGCCGTCGCCGCGGCGGTCTCGCAGGGCAGGGCGGACTGGGGCGTGGCCATAGCGAGTGTCGCGGATGCCTACGGGCTGGGCTTCCGCCCGCTGACGGAGGAGGCTTACGACTTGGCGTATCGCGCGGACGCGCGGGAGATGCCGGCGCTCGCGGCCTTCCTGAGCCTGCTGGGCGAGCCCGGGACGGCCGCCGCGCTGCGCGCTCTGGGCTTCACGCCCGCCGCGGGAGCCGCGTGACGCGCGCACCGTCGGCCGGCCTCGACGGAACGAGCGGGACGATCCTGTCGCCCGCCGGGATGATCGACGCGGCCGTTTCGCGTAGGGACGCCTGCGAGGCGCTGGGGCCTCCGGCGAAGCGGCGGTGTGCGTTGGGCGAGGACACGAGCATCAGTTTGCGGATCGAGCTCGGCTCGGACACCCTGCTGGGACCGGGCAAGGCCGCCCTCCTCAGCGGCATCCGCGACACCGGCTCCATCGCCGCCGCGGGGCGCCGGATGGGCATGAGCTACAAGCGAGCCTGGTACCTCATCGACACGTTGAACAAGGCGTTCCAAGAGCCGCTCGTCTCCGCGAGCAAGGGCGGCCGCCGGGGCGGCGGGGCCGTCCTGACGGGCACCGGCGACGCCATCCTCGACAGCTACCTGCGCATGGAGCGGCTCGCCTCGGAGGCCGTGGCGGGCGAACTCGATCTTCTCGCCTCGCTGATGAAGGTTGATTCCTAGAGCCGTTCCCGATCGGGTTGGGACGCAGGCGATCGGCGAGCCCGTGCCGAACGAGGCGCGGGTCCCCTCTCCCGTGCGGGAGAGGGACAGGGTGAGGGATGAGAACAGTCCGGAAGAGTCG
>NZ_JBKFBI010000083.1:0-25881 GCF_053346095.1 Methylobacterium sp. A52T
CCCGCGGCCGGCGGCCTCTACGGCGGCTACGGTGGCTACGGCTACCCGGGTTACGGCTACGGCGGCTACTACGCCCCGGCGGCCTACGATTACGGCTACGGCGGCGGCTGCTACACGGTCCCGCGGGTGCGCTGGACGCCCTACGGCTACCGCCGGGTCCTGGTCGAGCGCTGCTACTGAGCGTCGATCGAGCGTGAAAAGAACGGGACAGGCCGCCTCCGGGCGGCCTTTTCCTTTCCGGTTGCTTGCGTGACCCGCCGCATCGTTGGACAGCTCTGCCCGGGACGCTGATACTGGTATCGGGCGGCGGGAGGCGGTGATGAGTTCAGCAACCGGGCAGGGGCCCACGGGCGTGGACGCGGTCGAGATCCGCGACGCCAGCCTCACCGCCTTCTACCGATCGATGACGCCACCGGAGCGGCACACCTTCTGGGCGTGCGCCGCCGGCTGGTGCCTCGACGGCATGGACTTCATGATCTACCCGCTGGTGATCGGGACGATCATGGCGCTGTGGCACGTCGATGCCGGCACGGCCGGGCTCGCCGCCACGGTGACGCTGCTGGCCTCGGCGCTCGGCGGCTGGCTCGCGGGCTTCGTCGCCGACCGCATCGGCCGGGTGCTGACGCTGCAGATCACGATCCTCTGGTTCTCGCTGTTCTCCCTCCTCTGCGCCTTCGTGCAGAACTTCGAGCAGCTCCTCGTTGCCCGCGCGCTCCTCGGCCTCGGCTTCGGCGGCGAGTGGGCCGCCGGCGCCGTGCTGATCGGCGAGACGATCCGGGCCGAGTATCGCGGCCGGGCGGTGGGCTCGGTCCAGTCCGGCTGGGCGATCGGCTGGGGTCTCGCGGTGCTGTCGCAGGCGGTGCTGTTCTCGCTCCTGCCGCCCGAGACCGCGTGGCGCTGGATGTTCGCGGTGGGCGCCCTGCCGGCGCTGCTGGTCTTCTACCTGCGCCGCTACGTGAAGGAGCCGGAGGTCGCCGCCGAATCCCGCGCCCGGGCCGCCGCCACGGGCGACCGGCCGCAGATCTGGGAGATCTTCTCCGGGCCGATCCTCAAGACCACCCTGCTCGCCTCCCTGGCGGCGGCGGGCTGCCAAGGCGGCTACTACGCGATCACCACCTGGGTGCCGCGCTTCCTGACCACCGAGCGCCACCTGTCGATCGTGTCCTCCACCGGCTACCTCGCGGCCCTGATCATCGGCTCGTTCACCGGCTACCTCGTGGGCGCGTGGCTCGCCGACCGGCTCGGCCGGCGGCCGCTCTTCCTGATCTTCTCGCTGGGTGCCATCGCGGTGATCGTCGCCTACACGCAGATCCCGCTCTCGAACGGCGTGCTCTGGGTGCTGGGCTTCCCGCTGGGCTTCTTCGCCTCCGGCTACTTCTCCGGCATGGGCGCCTTTCTGACCGAACTGTACCCGACCCGCCTGCGCGGCTCGGGGCAGGGGTTCTGCTACAATTTCGGCCGCGGCATCGGCGCGCTGTTCCCGGCACTGGTCGGCTACCTCGCGGAGCGCGCTGGCCTCGCCTCGGCCATCGCGATCTTCGCGGCCGTCGCCTACGGGATCTTCTTCCTGGCGGCCTTCGCGCTACCGGAGACGCGCGGCAAGGTCCTCCACGCGGATTCCTGATCATGCCCGAGATCCGAGACTGCCCCGCCCCGGACCCGCATCCGGAAGGCCCGACCCGCTACGCCGTGCCGGAGGGCGCGGTCGACACGCACGCCCACGTCATCGGCCTGCCGCCGGACTATCCCCTGGTGGCGGACCGGAGCTACACGCCCCCGGCGGCGCCGGCCGAGCGGTATCTGGCGATGCTCGACGGGACCGGCATGGCCAACGGCGTGCTGATCCAGGTCAGCGTGCACGGCACCGACAACCGGCTGATGGTCGAGACGCTGCGCGCCCACCGGCGACGCCTGCGCGGCGTCGCGGTGATCCCGCTCGGCCTGCCCGACGCGGAACTCGCCACGCTGAAGGAGGCCGGCGTGGTCGGCCTGCGCCTCAACGTCCTGTTCGGCGGCGGCGTCGGGCTCGACGCGGTCGAGTCCTACGGGGCGCTCGCCCGCGAGATGGGCTGGCACCTCCAGTTCCTGCTCGATGCCCGCGAGCTGCCGCCGATCGCCGGCCGCCTGGCGCGGCTGCCCGTGCCGCTGGTCTTCGACCATATGGGCCACATGCCGACCTCGGCGGGCGTGGACCATCCGGGCTTCCAGGCGCTGCTCGGCCTCGTCGCCGACGGCAACTGGGTGAAGCTCTCGGGCGCCTTCCGGGATTCCGTGACCGGGCCCCCCTACGCCGACACGATCCCCTTCGCCCGGGCGCTCAACGACGCCGCACCGGAACGCTGCCTCTGGGGCTCGGACTGGCCGCACGTGGCCGCCTGGGACGGGCCGCCGCGGACGCGGGACCTCCTCGACCTGATGGCCGACTGGGTGCAGGACGCGGACCGGCGCCGGATGGTCTTCGTCGACAACCCGCGGCGGCTCTACGGCTTCGGGTAGGCGCGCGGGGCGCCCCGTTCAGACCCGCAGGTCGACGCTCTGGCCCTGTCCGGGAGGGGCCGGCGGGCCGGCGCTCGCCGCCTGGGCGGCGCTGTCCGCCACCAGCCCGGCGACCGCCTTGTCGGCGGAGAGCTGCTGCTTGGCGACGGCGATGCCGATCTGCTGGTTCTGGGACGAACCCAGCATCTGGACGGCGGCTGCGGCGATCGAATCCATGCCGCCGATCCTGGACCACCGGTCTGAATCCGGCGTTACCCGGATCCGGCGCCTTTGACCGGTCGCGCTCACCCGTCGAGGAAGCCCCGCTGCCGCGCCCGGTAGCCGCCGATCGCCGTGACGCACAGGAACGACACGCCGGCCAGCGCCGTGCCGAACACCGCGATCGGCCACCAGTGGCCCTGGAAGCGCTCGGCCAGCACGGTGCCGACGATCGGCGTCAGGCCGCCGGCGAGCGCCCCGCAGAACTGGTACGCGATCGAGATCGCCGTGTAGCGCACCCGCGTCGGGAAGGCGCCCGCGAGGTAGCCGGCGATCACCGCGTAGAAGGTCGCGCTGCCGATGACGTTGAGGGCGAGACCCAGCACGATCAGGGGCACCGACTGCGTCTCGACCAGCCAGAACAGCGGGTAGGGGGCCAGCATCGCCCAGACCAGCGTCCCCTGGAGGAACAGCCGCTCGTTGCGGATCAGCTCGGCGATCCGGGCGCCCACCGGGGTCATCACCAGCTGGACCACGGCGGCGATCAGGAGGGCGTCGAGGATCGTCGCCCGCGCGATGCCGAGATACTGCGTAGTGAACGCGATCATGAAGGTGTTGAACAGGTAGACCGAGGCGATCGCGAAGGTGTTGGCCCCCGCCGCCAGCAGCACCGGCTTGAGGCAGGTCGTCAGCACCTCGCGCACCGGCGCCGGCGGCGGCCCGCCGGCGGCCCGGGCCTTCTCGAAGGCCGGCGATTCCGCGACGCCGAGGCGGATCGCGAGCCCGACGCCGAGCAGCAGGATGCTGACGAGGAACGGCACACGCCAGCCCCAGGTCAGGAAGCTGTCCTTGTCGAGAAGGCCCGCGAGCCGGAAGGCGAGCAGCGAGAGGATCTGCCCGGCCGGGCTGCCGAGCTGCGCGAAGGAGGCGAAGAAGGTGTTGCGCCCGGCCGGCGCGTGCTCGGCGGCCATCAGCACCGCGCCACCCCACTCGCCGCCGACCGCGAGCCCCTGGATCAGCCGCAGCACCACCAGCATCACCGGCGCCCAGATGCCGATCGACGCGTAGGTCGGCAGCAGGCCGATGCCGGAGGTCGCGATGCCCATCATCACGAGCGTCGCCACCAGGGCGCGCTTGCGCCCGAACCGGTCGCCGAGATGCCCGAAGATCAGGCCGCCCAGCGGCCGGGCGAGGAAGCCGACCGCGAAGGTCCCGAAGGCCGAGAGCGTCGCGATGTAGGGGGATTCGGTCGTGAAGAAGAGCGGCCCGAACACCAGGGCCGCCGCCGTGCCGTAGATGAAGAAATCGTACCACTCGATCGTGGTGCCCACGAAGGCCGCCAGCGCCGCGCGCGCCGACTGGTTCTGTCCGGGCCCGGCGGCCGGGGCGGGAGTGGTGACGGCCATCGATCCTCGCGCGGCATTATGAATTCAAACTCCGCCCTGCATGCGCCAGTCGGGCTGCCGACCGCAACGCCCGCACGCGACAGGCGGGGTGTTTCATCCGCCGCAGCCGGGCTCCCTCTCAGAAGCTCGGCGGCGTGCAGGCGCTCACCACCTCGCACGGGTTGGGACCGACGCAGCGGAACCGGTGGGGACGGCGGCTGTCGAAGCTGTAGGCGTCGCCGGGGCCGAGGATCCGGCGCTCGGCATCCACCGTCACCTCCAGGCGCCCGGAGAGCACGATGCCACCCTCCTCGCCCTCGTGGGAGAGCGGCACCCGGCCGGTATCGGCGCCCGGCTCGTAGCGCTCCTTGAGGATCTGGAGCTTGCGTCCGAACAGGCTGTCGCCGACCTGACGGTACGAGATCGCCCCCTTGGCGGCCCGGCGGCCGATCTCGGTGAGGTCCTCGGCGGCGAAGAACGCCTTGCGCTCCGGCTCCGGCTCCAGGGCGAAGAACTCGGCCATGCCGATCGGCACCCCGTCGAGGATCCGCTTCAGGGCGCCGACCGACGGGTTCACGCGATTCGCTTCGATCAGCGAGATCGCGGAATTGGTCACCCCGGCCCGCTTGGCGAGCGTCCGCTGCGACAGGCCGTGGCGGGCCCGCACGAAGCGCAGCCGCGCGCCGACATCGATGCTCATCCGGCTGAGGGCCCGTTTCAGGTGTTGCGGATCCCGCAACGGTGCCACCCGCAGCCCCGATCCTGCAAGGGGTTGGCGACGGCCAGAAAAGGACTTGTTGCCCGATCGGCGAAGGTGTCCCCTGGTCCCGCCGCCCGATCCGCGCCGCCCGACCCGGAGAACCGCCCATGACCGACCATCCGCTCCGCAACACGCCCGCGATGGACGCCTTCTGGATGCCGTTCACGGCCAACCGCCAGTTCAAGGCGGCGCCGCGCCTGCTCGTGTCGGCCGAGGGCATGCACTACACCGCCGACGACGGCCGCAAGGTCCTCGACGGCTCCGCGGGCCTCTGGTGCGTCAATGCCGGCCACGGGCGGCGGGGCATCGCCGCCGCGGTGGAGCGCCAGCTCGCGACCCTCGACTTCGCACCGACCTTCCAGATGGGCCACCCCGTCGCCTTCGAGTTCGCCGAGCGGCTGGCCGAGATCGCCCCGGGCGGTCCCGACAAGCGCCTCGACCGGGTGTTCTTCACCAATTCCGGCTCGGAATCGGTCGATACCGCCCTCAAGATCGCGCTCGCCTACCAGCGGGCGATCGGGCAGGGGACGCGGACCCGGCTCGTCGGCCGCGAGCGCGGCTATCACGGCGTCGGCTTCGGCGGCCTGTCGGTCGGCGGCATCGTGTCGAACCGGCGGGTCTTCCCGCAGCTCAACGGCACCGACCATCTGCGCCACACCCACGACCCGGCCCGCAACGCCTTCGTGAAGGGCCAGCCCGAGCACGGGGCGGAGCTCGCCGAGGACCTGGAGCGGCTGGTGGCGCTCCACGGGGCCGAGACCATCGCGGCCTGCATCGTCGAGCCGGTGGCGGGCTCGACCGGCGTGCTGATCCCGCCGAAGGGCTACCTCGAGCGCCTGCGCGAGATCTGCACGAAGCACGGCATCCTGCTGATCTTCGACGAGGTCATCTCCGGCTTCGGCCGCCTCGGCGCGCCCTTCGCGACCGACTTCTTCGGCGTCGTCCCCGACCTCGTGACCAGCGCCAAGGGCCTGACCAACGGCACGGTGCCGATGGGCGCGGTCTTCGCGAGCCGGGCGGTCCACGACGCGCTGATGCAGGGCCCGGACGGGATCGAGCTGTTCCACGGCTACACCTATTCCGGGCACCCGATCGCCTGCGCGGCCGGCCTCGCGACGCTCGACATCTACCGGGAGGAGGGGCTGCTGACCCGCGTCGCCGACATCGCCGACGACTGGGCGGCGGCGATCCACGACCTGCGCGGGCGCAAGAACGTCGTCGACATCCGGACCATCGGCCTCGTCGCCGGCGTCGAGCTGGCGCCGCGTCCGGACGCGCCGGGCAAGCGCGCCTACGACGTGTTCGTGGACTGCTTCGAGCGCGGCCTGCTCACCCGGGTGACCGGCGACATCATCGCCCTCTCGCCGCCGCTGATCATCGAGCGCGGCCAGATCGGCGAGATCGTCGACATCCTGGGCGGGGCGATCGACCGGGTCGCCTGAGAGCTCTCCCGTCTTTGCGAGCGGAGCGAAGCAATCCAGGGTCGCGCCACGGTTGCAAACGTCCCCCGCCCTGGGTCTCTTCGCGACGCTCGCGATGACGGGGGGCTCGCGATCATACAACCCTTGCGCGCCGCACAGGCGTCCCCGCCGCGCGGCGGGGTTGTCGCGACACCACCCGCGCCCATCTGCCCCGGACCCGGATTTGGGCCGGGCACGAGGGTTTCCATGTCGAACACCGCCCTGATCGTCGGCGCCAGCGGGATCGTCGGCAGCGCCACGGCGGCGCTGCTCCACCAGGAGGGCTGGCAGGTCGCGGGCCTCGCCCGTCACCCCGCACACCAGGACGGCGTCGCGCCGGTGGCGGGCGACCTGCAGGATCCGGCCTCGCTGGAGAAGGCGCTGGCCGACCTCGCCCCGACCCACGTGTTCCTGGCGACCTGGCAGCGGCGGCCGACCGAGGCGGAGATGATCCGCGTCAACCGGGCGATGGTGGAGAACCTGCTCGACGCGCTCCGTCAGAAGAAGAGCGTCCGCCACGTCGCCCTGGTGACCGGGCTGAAGCACTATCTCGGCCCGTTCGAGGCCTACGGCAAAGGCATCCTGCCGCAGACGCCGTTCCGCGAGGACCAGGGCCGCCTCGACATCGAGAATTTCTACTACGCGCAGGAGGACGCCGTGTTCGCGGCCGCCGCCCGCGACGGCTTCACCTGGAGCGTCCACCGCCCGCACACGATCATCGGCAAGGCGGTGGGCAACGCCATGAACATGGGCACGACGCTCGCCTGCTACGCCACCCTGTGCCGGGAGCTGGGGCGGCCCTTCATCTTCCCGGGCTCGGCCGCGCAGTGGAACGGCCTCACCGACATGACCGATGCGCGGCTGCTCGCCCGCCAGCTGCTCTGGGCGTCGACGGAACAGAGGGCTGCCAACGAGGCGTTCAACGTCGTCGACGGCGACGTCTTCCGCTGGAGCTGGATGTGGGGCCGGATCGCCGCCTGGTTCGGGATCGAGGCGGTGCCGTTCGACGGCACGCACCGGCCGCTCGAGCCCCGGATGGCGCAGGACGGCCCGGCCTGGGCGGAGATCGCGGCGCGCCACGGGCTCGCCGAGCCGAACCTCGAGAAGCTGGCCTCGCCCTGGCACACGGATGCCGATCTCGGGCGGCCGATCGAGGTCGTCACCGACATGAGCAAGAGCCGCCGCCTCGGCTTCACCGCCTACCAGCCGACGGACGACGCGTTCTACGACCTGTTCGCCCAGCTCCGCGCGGACCGGCTGATTCCCTGACGGCGAGCACCGTCGTCATCGCGAGCGCAGCGAAGCGACCCTGGATTGCTTCGCTCCGCTCGCAAGGACGGCGGCGGATCAGGAGGCCCTGCGCTCCGTCCCGCACCACTCGGCGACGAACAGCGCCATGGTGGTCGTGATCCGCTTCACCGAGGCGAGGCTCACCCGCTCGTCGAAGCCGTGGATGTTCTGGGAGGTCGGGCCGTAGCAGAGGGCCGGCACCCGGTCGTATAGGGCGTGGACGCGGGTATCGAGGTAGCCCGCGGTCATGAAGCTCCGGAGCGGCGACCCGATCGCCCGCTCGTGGGCGCGGCCGAGCACGGCCTCGGCCTCCGAGCCTTCCTCCAGCACGTAGCCCTCGGCGAAGAAGCCGTTGAAGACCACCCGCGGCGGGCTGTTGGCCAGGAACGGGTCGGTGCGGGAGAAGCCCGCCACCGCGGCCTCGATCTCGGCGGCGGCCTGCGCGGCGGTGACGCCCGGGTAGAGCGCCACCCGGCAGTGGATCCGGCACCAGGCCGGGACCGAGGAGGCCCAGTCGCCCCCCTCGATCTTGCCGATGTTGAGGTTGATCGGGTGGTCCTCGGTCTCGAAATGCGGGTGCGCGGCCTTCTCGGCGTTCCAGCGGGCCTCGACCTCCCGCAGCGCGCCGATCACCCGGTAGGTGGCGTCGATGGCGTTGGCGCCGGCGCCCATCTCGCGCACGTGGACCGGGACGCCCCGCACCTCCACGGTGAACCAGAGCACGCCGGTATTGGCGCGCACGAGCTTCTCGTCCTCCGGCTCGGGGATCAGCACGGCGTCGGCCCGGTAGCCGCGCAGGTGGGTCATCAGGGCGCCGTTGCCGGTGGATTCCTCCTCGACCACCGACTGCACCGTCACGGAGGCCGCCGGCTGCAGGCCGAGGCGGGCGAGCGCGTCGAGGGCGAACAGGTTGGCAGCGTGCCCGGCCTTCATGTCGCCGGCGCCGCGGCCGTACATCCAGTCGCCCTGGATCACCGGGTCGAAGGGCCGGTGGGTCCAGAGGTCGAGGGGGCCCGGCGGCACCACGTCGACATGGGCCTGCAGGATCAGCGAGCGCCCGGTCTCGGTGCTCGGCCGGTGATGGCAGACGACGATCGGCGCGTCCGAATGGTGCGCCGCGTCGATCTTCGAGCCGCCCGGATGGTCCGCGATGGCCGCCCGGTCCATGGCGAAGCGCTCCGTGGCGTAGCCCCGGGCGCGGAACTGCTCGAACACGTAGTCCTGGCAGGCATGCTCCTCCCCGCGCAGGGAGGCGAACCGGACCAGCGCCTGCGTGTGGGCGACCTGATCGGCGAAGCCCTCCGCCACGGAGGCTTCGATCTCGGCGGCGAGGGTGGGGTCGAGGGCCATGGGAACTCCGAACCGTCTGCGGCCGGGAGGAAGCGCCGGGGCCCGGGCCGCTGTCAACCGGCGGTTGCCAGGGGCACGGTCCGTGCCGGAACCGGGATCCTAGGTCACATCCGGGAGCGCCGTCCGGACCTGCTCGGCGAACCGCGCGAAGGCCGCGCTCGGCCGGTCGTCGGCGCGGTGGACCAGCAGCGTCGAGACGTGCCCGTCCCCGTCGGGCACGGGGTGGATTGAGACCCGGCCGGCGCGGTGCGCCGGCGCCGCCACGGCCCGCGGAACCAGGGTCACGCCCAGGCCGGCCGCCACGCAGCCGAGGATGCCGTCGAGGGTCCCGAACTCCATGCGCCGCACATGCACGAGGCCCTGGCGGGCCAGGAACGCCTCCAGGCGCCTCCGGTACGAGCAGCCGGCCCGGAACACGAGCACCTTCGCGTCGCGCGCCCGGGCCAGCCGGTCGAGCAGCGCCGCGAGGTCGCCGACGGCCGGATGCGCCACCAGCACCAGTTCCTCCGTGAAGACCCGGATCCCGACGAGGTCGGCCTGCGCGACCGGGCCGGCCACGAAGGCCCCCTCCAAACTCCGGTCGAGGACCCGGGCGATCAGGTGCTCGGTCGGGCCGGTCTCCAGCTCGATGTCTACCTCCGGGTGACGCGCCGCGAAATCCGCGAGCGGGCCGGGCAGGCGCAGGGCCGCGGTCGTCTCCATGGCGCCGATCCGCAGGGGTCCGCGCGGCTCGCCCTCGGCCAGCAGGGCGTGGCGCGCCTCCGCGAGCAGCTGCCCGACCTGGAGCGCGTAGGGCAGGAGCCGCTCCCCCGCCCGGGTCAGCGTCACACCGCGGCTGCCGCGGTGGAAGAGCGGCACGCGCAGGGCCTGCTCCAGGGCGCGGATCCGGCCGGTGACGTTGGACTGGACGGTGTTGAGCCGCGCAGCCGCCCGCCCGATGCCGCCGGTCTCGGCCACCGCCGCGAAGAACATCAGGTCGGTGCTGTTCATGCCATCTGCTTTTCCGATGCCTTCCTTCAGAAGGAATCATTTTTTCCGCCGCCACGCGAGCGTTAAGCCCTGGCGGGCGGCGCGCGCAACCGAGACGCTGCCCGGGGAGGGGACCCATGGCCTTAAGGACCAGACTCACCGACGCCTTCGGGCTGCGGCACCCGATCGTGCTGGCCCCCATGGACCCGGCCTCGGGGGGCGCCCTCGCGGCGGCGGTGAGCGCCGCCGGCGGCCTCGGCCTGATCGGCGGCGGCTACGGCGACCACGCGACGCTCGACCGGGAATTCGCCCGCGCGGGCAATCAGCGGGTCGGCTGCGGCTTCATCACGTGGTCGATGGCCCGGGACCCGTCGCTCCTCGACGCGGCGCTCGCCCGGTCGCCCGCGGCCCTGATGCTGTCCTTCGCGGATCCCGCGCCGTTCGCGGATCGGATCCGCGCCGCCGGCGTGCCGCTGATCTGCCAGGTGCACACCCTGGCGCACGCGAGGCGCGCCCTGGAGGTCGGCGCGGCCGCGGTGGTGGCGCAGGGGACGGAGGCCGGCGGCCACGGCCTCACCGCCCGCGGCACCGCGGCGTTCGTGCCGGCGGTCGCCGACCTGATCGCCCGCGAGCGCCCCGAGACGCTGCTCCTCGCGGCGGGCGGCATCGCGGACGGGCGCGGTCTCGTCGCCGCCCTGGCGCTGGGGGCCGACGGCGTCCTGATGGGGACGCGGTTCTGGGCCAGCCGGGAGGCGCTGATCCACCCGGCCGCGAAGCGGCGGGTTCTCGCCGCCACCGGCGACGACACGATCCGCACGCAGGTCTACGACATCGCCCGCCAGCGGGCCTGGCCGGCGCCCTATACCGGGCGGCTCCTGCGCAACACCTTCATCGAGACGTGGCACGGCCGCGAGGACGCGCTGCGCGCGGCCTCGGCCGAGCGACGCCGGGACGTGGAGGATGCCGACGCGGCGGGCGACTACGACGTCGCCAACGTCACGGTCGGCGAGGCCGTGGGGCTGATCGACGACCTACCGGGCGCCGGCGACCTCGTCCTGCGCATCGCCGAGGAGGCCGAGGCCGCGATCCGCCGGATCTCCGGCATGGCCGCGGCGCCGTGAGCGCGCCGGCACGGCGCTCAACAAAGCGCTCAGCAAAGCGTGACTACGCAGCGGCACGGCGGGCCGGAACCTCGGTGTTGCCGGGGCTTTAGCGTGACGGCAAACCGTCGCGGTTTCTCGAGGCGCGTCTCGAGTCGGAGTCGCTCATGCGTATCGGTCTGATCTCCGTCCTGTCCGGGCTGCTCCTGTGCGCGGGGATCCCCGCGACGGCCAGCGCGGACGTGCTCGTCAACGTCGACAAGACCACCCAGCGCATGGAGGTCTCGGTCGACGGCCAGCCGCGCTATTCCTGGCCGGTCTCGACCGGCGTCGCGAGCTACGACACCCCGTCCGGCGCCTACCGCCCGTTCCGGATGGAGCGCACGCACTTCTCGAAGGAGTGGGACGACGCGCCCATGCCCTTCGCGATGTTCTTCACGACGCAGGGCCACGCCATCCACGGCACCAACCACGTCCGGAGCCTGGGACGCGCGGCCTCGCATGGCTGCGTGCGCCTTTCGGTGCGCAACGCCGCGACCCTGTTCAACCTCGTGAAGAGCCAGGGCATGGGCCGGACGCGGGTGGTGATCGAGGGGGCGGATGTCCCGATGGCGGACCGCGGCCGACGCGGCACCCGGCTCGCCCGGAACCGCAGCCCCTACGAGCCGGACGACCTGCTGGCGAACAGCGATCAGATGGGGCGCCGATCGGTGCCGGCCTATTACCGCCCGGCGGCCCGGCCCGCTTACGCGCCCGCGACGGTCTACGGCTACCCGGCCGACGCCGACGAGACGGACGGCTGGTAGGCCGGATCGTTGCCCAGGCCCCTTATCGGCCGATCGGCGCCACGACATGCCCCTGCGCGCGGACGATCACCGGCCGCGTCGTCCGAGGGCGAAAGTCATGCGCCGCAGCGCCCGCCCATTGCCGAGCGCCCCCTCCCGGCCTAGCTCCTGCGCGGCCATCAGAGCCCGCGCGGCCCCTGCCGCGACTTGAGACGGACGGAGACACCCCGAGATGCCCTTCGCTTTCTGCCGGTCCCTTCCCCTCGCCGCCCTGGCGCTCGCCGCGGCCACCGTGCCGGGCTACGCACTGGAGGTGACGCGCTCGGCCGACATCGCCGCGCCCCCGGCCAAGGTCTGGCAGACGATCGGCGAGTTCTGCGGCATCGGCGACTGGCACCCGGCCATCGAGAAATGCGCCCTGTCCGACAAGGACGGCATGAAGGTCCGCACGCTGAGCCTGAAGGGCGGCGGCACCATCAAGGAGGAGCAGGTCTCCCGGGACGACAAGGTGATGAGCTACACCTACACGATCCTGGAGAGCCCGTTGCCGGTCTCCGACTACAAGTCGACCCTCTCGGTCGCTCCCGAGGGCTCCGGCTCGAAGGTGACCTGGACCGGGACCTTCAATGCCAAGGGCGCGCCGGACACGGTCGCCACCGACGCGATCCAGGGCATCTACGATTCCGGCCTGAAGGCGCTCACCGAGAAGGCGAAGTAAGCCCCGTCACGATTCGGAGCGCGCCGCCGGTGCGGGATGCCGGTGGCGCGCACCAAGTCCCTCTGGCAGCGGCGGAATCGCGGGTTCGAGGCGCTCCGCGTCCCGCGCTCCGCGCCCCTTCGGCATGTCGCCGGGGCGATTGACCCACCGCCAAGCTCGGCTCAGAACCTCGGCGGCGCGGCCCCTCGCGCCCCAACAGGATGATCGCCGTGCCCGCGTCCCGCCTCCCGATGCGCCTCAGCCTCGTCGCCCTCGCCGTCGCGGCGCTGGGCGCCTGCCAGCAGCGCGCCACGCCCGCGGTCACCGAGCCATCGCCGATCGTGCCGGCGCCCCTGGCCCTGCCCACGGGCAGCGGCTGCGGCCCGGAGATCGCCCGCACGAAGGCGATCGTCGACAGCGACGTGGCCACCGGCAACCTGAACAAGCCGGTGGGCGACCGCTTCAGCGCCGACCTCGCCCACGCCGCCGCGGAGTGCTCGGCCGGCAAGTCGGGCGAGGCCCTGCACCTGCTCGCCGCCGCCAAGAGCCGCTACGGCTACCGCTGAGCGCGGGGTTTCCCGGTCTCGCCGCCTGCAGGATCGCGCTGTCGATCCCGCAGGCGCGTCCGACCCGGCCTCTCGTCCCGCGGTCGGAGCGCGGCGGAGGTCTCGAAGATGACCTCCGGGAGCCGCGCGATCCCTGGGCGTGCCTTCGAGGCCCGCCGACACGGCCACCTCGGGAGGAGGCCGTCGGTCGGGACGGGCGCATCCCGCGCTAGATCACGAACAGCAGGTTCAGTCCGGCGCGCCGGAACCCGTCCTCGGCGATCTTCAGGTCGAGCCCGTAGGACGCGATGTCGTCCGCCACCGGATCGAGGGCCGGCGCCCGGTGCTGGTGGAGGTGCTTGATGTAGCTGTGGCAGGTCGTGCAGGTCTCGACCTGGACGTCCTTCGAGATCTCGTCGAGCCCGTAATAGCTGACGCCTTCGCCGTCACCGCAGGCGGTGCAGCGGATCCGGACGTGGTTCCAGTACGTTCCGCAGACCGAGCAGCTGAGATACCGGGCCTTGTCGGCCGGGGTCCAGGAGACGATGACGCTCGCCACCGGCGCGCCGCCGCAGCACGGGCAGACGCCGTCCGCGACGGGCTTCAGCGTCCTCGCGTCGAGGCGCGCGGCCCGCTCGGCGAAGCGCACCTGCAGCGCGGCCGAGACGAACAGGCATTCGGCGATGCGGTCGACCGGCAGCGCGCCCTCGAAAACCTGCACGGCGAGATCGCGGCGCTCCTCCGGGGCGGCGGCCCGCAGGGCATCCCGCGCCGCGGCCGAGGCCTCGGGCGCGGTCGCGAGATCCAGCGCGTTGAGCAGCGCCAGGAGGCACGCGTCGAAATCCTGGTCGGCCTCCAGGCTGTGCCGCGACAGCGGCGGCATGCCGTGCTCGCTCCGCAGCGCCTGATCGGCGGGATCCGGCGCCGGCGGGGCCGGGAACCGTGCCTGGATCGCCGCCTGGGCGCGGGCGACCTCACCAACGAACCGGAGATAGGCCTCCAGCGGGTGCCCGGGCGCGGCCTCCGCCAGGCGCGCGGCCCGGTCGGCGAACAGCGTCGCGGGATCGGGCAGGCGCACGAACGGGACCGAGCCCGAGATCCCGATCTTGTCGGGATCGGGCTTGAGCTCGCTGAAGTCCCGGCGGCGGGGCTTCGGGGCCTCGGCGGGTTTCGGAGTCTTGTCCGCGGCCGGAGCCGCGGGCTTCCGCCTGAAGAAGTTGGCCACGCGATCAGGATCCGCGCTTGTCCACCGAGCCGCGGCGCGCCGGGCCGCCGGCCATCTGACGGAACCACTTGCGGTGATGCCGGTAGGCCCAGCCGCCCGTAACCGTGCCGCGGACCATCGCCCGGCCGGTGCCGCGCACCCAGATGCCGGCGTAGACGTGCACGACGATGATCGCGATGGCGATGACGGCGGCCAGCGAGTGCGCGAGCAGCGCCCAGCGCTGGGTCTCGATCGAAGTGAGGCCGCCGAAATAGGTGTTCCAGATCACGAGGCCGGTCACGAACATCACGCCGATCAGCGCGGTCTGGCCCCAGAACACGCCCTTCTGGCCGGCATTGTACTTGCCGAGTTCCGGCAGCCGGTCCTCGCGGTTGGTGACCACGTCGCCGATCTTCTTCGACCACTCGACATCGTCCTTGTTGGGGATGTTGAGCCGCCAGAAGCGCACGAACAGGAAGAGGAAGCTGATCGCCAGCGCCACGCCGAACCACGGGTGGACCGCCCGGGTCGCCTGCCCGCCGCCGAACAGGCCGGTCAGCGAGAACAGGTAGGGCGTGAACATCGCCAGCCCCGAGAGGGTCAGCAGGGTGAACAGGATCGCGGTGATCCAGTGATTCACGCGCTGCAGGCCGGTGTAGCGCGGAACGTACATCACCTCCGGCGCCTCGGACTTGGCGTGGTGGAGGGGGCGGGAATCGCCGTCCCGGACATCGTTCTGGATCGTCATCGGCCTTCACTCGCCTGACGGGACCGCCCGTCGCGGCGGGCGGGCCGTGAAACTCGAAATCGGGTCGGGCGCCCGAGCCCTCACCGCCCTGCCGGAACCGTTCGGCGCGGCGCTCCCTCCCCCGGCGGGGGAGGGAGACCGTCGCGTCTCAGTGCGGCCGGGCCTCGCCGCCACCATTCTCCCGGCGCTTGGCCTCGTCGTACTCGACCGCCTCTTCCTCCTCCTCGGGCACGACCTCGTTGGGGCCGGCCGTCACGTAGTGGAAGAAGCCCGCCACCGCCGCGAAGCCCATCGCGGCGAGACCGAACACCTTGGCGCCGCCCTTCCAGAAGGCGACCAGCGGCGAGATCTTCGGGTCGTTCGGCAGGCCCGCGTAGAGGCTCGGCTGGTCGGCGTGGTGCAGCACGTACATGACGTGCGTTCCGCCGACCCCGGCCGGGTCGTAGAGGCCGGCATGGGCGAAGCCGCGCGACTTCAGGTCCTCGACGCGGTCGTGGGCCTGATCGATCATGGCCTGCTTGGTGCCGAACATGATCGAGCCGGTCGGGCAGGCCTTGGCGCAGGCCGGGGCCTGACCCACCGCCACCCGGTCCGAGCACAGGGTGCACTTGTACGCCTTGTGGTCGGTCTGGCTGATGCGCGGGATGTTGAAGGGGCAGCCCTTCACGCAGTAGCCGCAGCCGATGCAGTTCTCCTCGATGAAGTCGACGATGCCGTTGGAGTACTGCACGATCGCGCCGGGGGACGGGCAGGCCTTCAGGCAGCCCGGCTCGGTGCAATGCATGCAGCCATCCTTGCGGATCAGCCATTCGAGGTTGTTGGTCTCCGGGTTGTCGTACTCGGTGAACCGCATCAGGGTCCACGACTTCGGCGTGAGGTCGTGGGGGTTCTGGTAGGTGCCCGTGTTGACACCGATGTCGTCGCGCAGGTCGTTCCACTCCTCGCAGGCCGACTGGCAGGCCTTGCAGCCGATGCACTTCGACACGTCGATGAGTTTGGCGACCTCCACCTGACGGCGGATCTCCGGCGGCGTCTCCGTGGAGGCGGAGCGCTGGCGGATGTCGAGGGAGCTGTAGTCAGCCATGTCTGCCGCTCCCCCTTACGCGACCGCGTCCGACGGAGGCGTGGTCGGCTCGATGTTCACGAGCCAGGCCTTGAACTCCGGCGTCTCGGTGTTCGCGTCGCCGACGACGGGCGTCAGCGAGTTCGGGTGCCATCCTTTCTTGGTGTGGCCCATGAAGCCCCAGTGCTGCGGGATGCCGACGACGTGGATGGGCTTGCCGTCGCAGATCAGCGGCTTGATCCGCTTCGTCACCACGGCCTTGGCCTTGAGCGAGCCGCGCTTCGACCATACGCGGACCCAGCCGCCCTTGGCGATGCCCTTCTCCTTGGCGAGCTCCTCCGAGATCTCCACGAAGGCCTCCGGCTGGAGGATCGCGTTGATCCGGGCGTGCTTGGTCCACCCGTGAAAGTGCTCGGTCAGGCGGTAGCTGGTCGCCGCGTAGGGGAACTCCTTCGCGTCGCCGAGATCGGCGAGGTCGTCCTTGAAGATGCGGGACGCGGGCGCGCCCTTGATCTTCGGGAAGGCGAGGTTGGCTACCGGCGACTCGAAGGGCTCGTAGTGCGTCGGGAACGGCCCGTCGCGCATGAGACCGCGGGTCCACAGGCGGGCGACGCCCTCCTGGTTCAGGATGAACGGGCCGACGCCCTTATCGGGGGCGACGGTGACGCCGTAGTCCGGCACGTCGAAGCCGATCCACTGCTTGCCGTTCCACTCAATGAGCTTCTTCTTCTCCGACCACGGGCGACCCTCGGGGTCGCACGAGGCGCGGTTGTAGAGCACGCGCCGGTTGGCCGGCCACGCGAAGGCCCAGTTCGGGGCGATGCCGCGGTCGCCGGGATCGGTGTTGTCCCGGCGGGCCATCATGTTGCCCTTCTCGGTGTAGCAGCCCGAGTAGATCCAGCAGCCGCAGGCGGTCGTCCCGTCGTCCTTGAGCTGGGCGAAGCCGTCGACCTGCTTGCCCGCCGGGATGACGGTCCCGTTCAGGTCCGGCGTCGGCGCCAGCGTGTAGCCGTTGAGCTCGCGGGCGAGCTCGGTCGGGGTCGGCGCCTCGGCGATCGCGTAGTCCCACTTCAGATTGACGATCGGGTCCGGGAAGGCCCCGCCGTCCTTCTTGTAGGCCGCCTTCATGCGGAGGAAGATCTCCGACATGATCTCGATGTCCGAGCGGCACTCGCCCGGCGCCTCCTGCGCCTGCCAGTGCCACTGCAGCCACCGGCTGGAGTTCGACAGCGAGCCTTCCTCCTCCACGAACAGGGTGGTCGGGAGCTCGAACACCTCGGTCTGGATCTTGGTCGGATCGACGTCGTTGTACTCGCCGTGGTTCTCCCAGAACCGGGCCGTCTCCGTCTTGAGCGGATCCATCACCACGATGAACTTCATCTTGGAGAAGGCTTCCGTCATCTTGGCGCGATTCGGGAACGACAGCAGGGGGTTGAAGCCCTGGATGACGTAGCCGGTCATCTTGCCCTGCTTGGCGAGCTCGAACCCGCGCATGACGTCGTAGGTCGGCACGTCGAGCTTGGGCAGGTAGTCGTACGCCCAGTCGTTCTCCTTGGTGGCCTTGTCGCCCCACATCGCCTTCTGGAACGAGACGAAGAACTTGTTGTAGTTCTGCCAGTAGCTCGTCTGTCCGGGACGCAACGGCTTGAACTGCCGCTTGGCGATGTAGCTCGCGTAGTCGGGCTCCTTCTCCACCGGGATGTTCAGGTACCCGGGGATGAGGTTCGACATCAGCCCGATATCGGTCAGCCCCTGGATGTTGGAGTGACCGCGCAGCGCCTGCATGCCGCCGCCGAGCACGCCGATGTTTCCGAGCAGCGTCTGCACGATGCACATCGAGCGGATGTTCTGCGAGCCCTTGGAGTGATGGGTCCAGCCGAGCGCGTAGAGCGAGGCCATCGACTTCTCGGGGGAAGCCGTCGTCGCCATCAGCTCGCAGACCTTCAGGAAGGTCTCCTTGGGCGAGCCGCAGATCTTCTCGACCATCTCGGGCGTATAGATCGCGAGATGCTTCTTAAGGAGCTGCATCACGCAGCGCGGATGCTGCATCGTCTCGTCGACCACGGCGTAGCCGTCGGGGCCGATCTCGTAGTCCCAGGTGGTCTTATCGTAGTCGCGCTTGTCCGCGTCGTAGCCCGTGAACAGACCCTCGCTGAAGTCGTAGCCCTCGCGGACCACGTACCCGGCGTTGGTGTAGGCGGAGACGTAGCGGTGCTGCAGCTTGTCGTTGTCGAGCAGGTACTTGGCCACGCCCGACAGGAAGGCGATGTCGGTCCCCTGCCGGATCGGGCAGTAGAGATCGGCCACCGACGCCGTGCGGGTGAAGCGCGGATCGACGACGATCAGCTTGGCATTGTTATGGGCTTTCGCCTCCACGACCCACTTGAAGCCGCAGGGGTGAGCCTCGGCGGCATTGCCGCCCATCACGGTGATCACGTCCGCGTGCTTGATGTCCATCCAGAGGTTGGTCATCGCACCGCGTCCGAAGGAGGGCGCCAAACTGGCGACCGACGGACCGTGTCAAACTCGGGCCTGATTATCGAAGACCAGGGCCCCCATGCTTCGGACTGTCTTGTAGGTCAGCCAGGCCGTCTCGTTGGTGGTGGCCGAGGCCCCGAGGAAGCCCATCGTGGTCCAGCGGTTGACCGTGAGGTCGCCGTTCTTGGCCACGAAGTTCTTGTCCCGGTCCTCCTTCATGAGCTGCGCGATGCGGTCGAGGGCGAAGTCCCAAGACACGCGCTTGAACTCGGAGGAACCCGGGGCCCGGTGGAGCGGGTACTTGGTGCGCGTCTCGGCGTGCACGAAGTCGAGCAGCGCCGAGCCCTTCGGGCAGAGCGTGCCGCGGTTGATCGGGTGATCGGGGTCGCCCTCGATATGCATGACCGAGGAGCGCGCGTTCTTCGAACGGTCGCCGAGGCTGTAGAGGATCACGCCGCACGCGACCGAGCAGTACGGGCACGTGTTGCGGGTCTCGCGCATCTGCGCGAGCTTGAACGGCCGCACCGCGGCGGCCATGGCGGGCTCGAGTCCGCCGAATCCGAGCGCGCCCAGCGAGCCTCCAGCGAGGCCGGCGCCGGCCCCCTTGAGCAGGCCACGCCTTGAGACCTGGACCGTCATCTCCGCTCCGTAAAAGCGATCTGGTATAATTCCAAGCTGTCCCAAAAAAGCGTGCACGAGGCAAGTGCGGTTGCGTGACACAGCAAGTCGCCGTGTCTCAGCCGAAGCAACACGTTTGTCGCACCGGCATCATCCTGCATGAGAACGGTTTTTTACTTGCTGGGATTGGCCGGATTGGCGCCCGACGGACCGGCCGTGCGGTGCTCCAGGGGCGCCTGCGGCTCGGTGGCGGAGGTGCCGCCGGGCTGGGCCGGCGGCACGGGACGGTCGGCATTCTCCTTGATCGAGGTGCCGCCCGGGTCCGGCGCGTCCTTTGCGGCCGACTGCTCCCGCGGCACCGGGGCTTGGCTCCAGCCGTCCTGCGCGCTGCGGGACTTGTCGCCCATCGCGTCGACGCCCTTGATCTCGCCCGGTTTCGTCTGCGCGAGACAGGGAGACGCCGCCGTCGCGAGACCGAGGAGCACCGACATCATCAGGGGAATCGAGCGGGACACGGGGCGCCTCCTGGCAGCAGGGGGAATGCGGGGAGAATGGCAGCGGGGGATGAGCTGCGGGAATGCCCGGGCAACGTAGCCTTCGCAGCGGCAGTTCCGGCCTGCGACACCGACCCGGCACGGAGCGCCGGGATCGCGCGGCGGCATCGCGGCTCCAGCGCGGCCGCGGCGGTGACGGCTCCTTAACCAAACCTTGCAACCGTACGTGTCCACAGGTGCGAGGATTTCCCGGTCATGTCGAAGCCGCATCCCGAACGCCCCTGCGAGACCGAGCGGTCGGTCGACGCGCCGCCGCTCAGCTCCGACATCCGGCGCCATCTCGGCCAGAACCTGCGCGCGCTCTTCACCGACACGCTGGCGGCCCCGGTCGACAAGCGGCTGGAGGCCCTGATCGCCCGGCTCGACAAGCCGAAGCGCTGACGCGCGCCCCTCGCCGGCAGGGTAGCGGAGGATCGCTGTCTCGCGGGCCACCGCGTGCGGCGCGAGCCGCCGACGGGTCTCGCCGGTCCGCGGAACGCCGAACGATGTGCGCTAGAGCACTTAAGATCGTTCGTTCTGAGAAACCCGATTCCGCGCAGGAAATCTTCTCCATCGGCGACCCCAGAGAGAAGATCCATGCGTTCTGATCGTCTACCGCCCTGAGTTATCTTGCATTTCCGGCACGATCGTCGATCCTGATCACGTTACGGCATCACGCGGGTCCACACCCGAGGCTTGACTTCGTTCGGTAAAAAGAACGATTTCGAGCTTCCCGGGGACGCCTGTCCCCTGCGTCGCAACCGCGGATGGCTGGGGGATCGGACGTGATGACGAACGCTTCAGGTCTGGGCCGGATGGCTCGGGCGATCGGGCTGACCCTTCTGGCCGGAGCCGGCCTGCTGACCTGCGCGCTGCCGGCGGCGGCCGAGACCGCGCTCCTCAACGTCTCGTACGATCCGACCCGCGAGCTCTACCGCGAGATCAACGCCGCCTTCGCGGAAGAGTGGAAGGCCAAGACCGGCGAGGCCATCACGGTGCGGGCCTCGCACGGCGGCTCGGGCGCGCAGGCGCGCACGGTGATCGACGGGGTGGACGCCGACGTGGTCACCCTCGGCATCCCGTCCGACATCGACGCGATCGCCAAGCTCACCCGCAAGATCCCGGAGGATTGGCGCAGCAAGCTGCCGAACCAGGGGACGCCCTACACCTCGACGGTGGTGTTCCTGGTCCGGAAGGGCAATCCGAAGGGCGTCAAGGACTGGGACGACCTGGTCAAGCCCGACGTGAAGGTGATCACCCCGAATCCGAAGACCTCGGCCGGCGGGCGCTGGAACTTCCTCGCCGCCTGGGGCTACGCCTACGGGAAGGACAAGGACGCAGCGAAGGCCGACGCCTTCGTCGGGCAAGTCTACAAGAACGTGCCGGTGCTTGATACCGGCGCCCGCGGCTCGACGGTGACCTTCGCGCAGCGCGGCCTCGGCGACGTCCTGCCGACCTGGGAGAACGAGGCCTACCTCGTGCTCCAGGAATTCGGCGCCGACAAGTTCGACATCGTCTCGCCGCCGACCTCGATCTACGCCGAGCCGCCTGTGGCCCTGGTGGCGGTCAATGCCGAGCGGAAGGGCACCACCAACGCGGCCCAGGCCTATCTCGACTTCCTCTACGGCGACCGTGCCCAGGCGATCTTCGCCAAGCACCATTACCGGCCGATCCGGCGGGAGGCGGCCGCCCCGGCGGATCTCGCCCAGCTGCCCGAGATCAAGCTGTTCAAGATCGAGGACCTCCAGGGATCCTGGGACGAGATCCAGAAGCGGAACTTCGACGCCGGCGGCCTGTTCGACCGTCTGAGCCGGGCCGGCCGCTGAGGCTTCAGATCATGGTCCAGACGCCCCGTCCCCGTCGGACGTTCCGACGGCCGAGCGTGATCCCGGGCTTCGGGATCAGCTTCGGCTACACGCTGACCTGCCTCGGCCTGATCGTCCTGCTGCCGCTGGCCGGACTGGTGGTGAAGGCCTCGGGGCTCGGCCTGTCGGGCATCTGGGAGGTCGCCACCGATCCGCGGGTGGCGAGCGCCCTGCGGATCAGCTTCGGCGTCTCGGCCATCGCGGCGCTCGTCGCCTCGGCCTTCGGCTTCCTGGTGGCCTGGGTGCTGACCCGCTACCGCTTCCCGGGCCGCAAGCTGGTCGACGCCGCCGTCGACCTGCCCTTCGCCCTGCCCACCGCGGTCGCCGGCATCGCGCTCGCCTCGCTGTACGCGCCGGACGGGCTGCTCGGCGCGCCGCTCGCGCGCCTCGGCATCCAGGCGGCCTACACGCCGGTCGGCATCTTCATCGCCATGGTGTTCATCGGCCTGCCCTTCGCGGTGCGGACCGTGCAGCCGCTGATCGCCGAGATCGACAAGGAGATCGAGGAGGCCTCGGCCACCCTCGGGGCAACGCGCCTCGTCACCCTCACCCGGGTGGTGCTGCCGCCGCTGATCCCGGCGGTGCTCACCGGCTTCGCGCTCGCCTTCGCCCGGGGTGTCGGCGAGTACGGCTCGATCATCTTCATCGCCGGCAACCTGCCCTACGTGTCGGAGATCGCGCCGCTGCTCATCGTCATCAAGCTCTCCGAGTTCGACTACGGCGGCGCGGCGGCCATCGCGACGATCATGCTCGGGATCTCGTTCCTGACGCTGCTCGCCATCAACCTCATCCAGGCCTGGTCACGGCGGCGGTTCGGCTATGTCTGAGATCTTCTCCCCCGCCTTCGTGCCGGCCGCCAAGCCGGCCCCGGTCGCCTCGGAAGGGGTCGGCGTCCGGGCGGTCCTGATCGGGATCGCCGTGGCGTTCCTGGCGCTGTTCCTGGTGCTACCGCTGTTCGCGGTCTTCCTCCAGGCCTTCTCCAAGGGGCTCGGCGCGTTCCTGGACGCGTTCCGGGAGCCCGACGCCTGGAGCGCGATCCGCCTGACGCTGACCGTGGCGGCGATCGCGGTGCCGTTCAACGTCGTGTTCGGCCTGGCCGCCTCCTGGGCGATCGCCAAGTTCGAGTTTCCCGGCAAGTCGCTGCTGATCACCCTGATCGACCTGCCGTTCTCGGTCTCTCCGGTAGTCTCCGGCCTGATCTACGTGCTGCTGTTCGGCTCCCAGGGCCTGTTCGGCTCCTGGCTCCTCAACCACGGCGTCCAGATCCTGTTCGCCCTGCCCGGGATCGTCCTGGCGACGGTGTTCGTGACCTTCCCGTTCGTCGCCCGCGAGCTGATCCCGCTGATGCAGGAGCAGGGCACCGCCGAGGAGGAGGCGGCGCTGACGCTCGGCGCCTCGGGCCTGCACGCGTTCCGGACGGTGACGCTGCCCAATATCCGCTGGGGCCTGCTCTACAGCGTGCTCCTCTGCAATGCCCGGGCGATGGGCGAATTCGGAGCGGTGTCGGTGGTCTCGGGCCACATCCGCGGTCTGACCAACACCATCCCACTCCACGTGGAGATCCTCTACAATGAGTACAACTTCGTCGCCGCATTCGCCGTCGCTTCGCTCCTCGCCGTCCTTGCCCTCATCACCCTCGTCCTCAAATCCGTCCTCGAATGGCGCTTCGCGGGTGAGCTCGCGCACGGCCGGGCACACTGATCGCCCCTCCACGGCGATCCGGGTCGAGAACGTCTCGAAGACGTTCGACACGGCGGCGGTGCTGCACGACCTGTCTCTGGACGTGCGGGCGGGCGAGCTGATCGGGCTGCTGGGCCCGTCGGGCTCGGGCAAGACGACGCTGCTGCGGATCATCGCCGGGCTCGACGCGCCGGACCGGGGCCGGATCCTGTTCGGCGGCGACGACGCCACCGGCCTGCCGGTGCAGGAGCGGGCCGTGGGCTTCGTGTTCCAGCACTACGCCCTGTTCAAGCACATGAGCGTGGCCGACAACATCGCCTACGGGCTGAACGCGCGGCGGCGCGCCGACCGGCCGGCCAAGGCCGAGATCAAGCGCCGGGTCGGCGACCTCCTCGACCTGATCCGCCTCTCCGGCTTCGGCGACCGTTACCCTTCGCAGCTCTCCGGCGGACAGCGGCAGCGGGTGGCGCTCGCCCGGGCCCTCGCGGTCGAGCCGCGGGTGCTGCTGCTGGACGAGCCGTTCGGCGCGCTCGACGCGCAGGTCCGCAAGGACCTGCGCCGCTGGCTGCGCGAGATCCACGACCGCACCGGCCAGACCACGATCTTCGTCACCCACGACCAGGACGAGGCGCTGGAGCTGTCCGACCGCGTGGCCGTGCTCGATCGCGGCCGCCTGGAGCAGGTCGGCACGCCCGACGAGGTGCAGGAGAACCCGGCCTCCGCTACCGTGATGAAGTTCCTGGGTGATTCCGTCGAGGTGGAGGCGATCGCCGAGGGCGGCCGGGTGCTGGTCCGGGGCCGGGAGACCCCGGTGGCGGCACCCGCCAGCCTGTTCGGCCCGGTCAAGCTCTACGTCCGGCCCTGGCAGCTGCAGCTCGCCGAGCCCGAGGCCGCGCACCTGTCGGGCACCGTGCGCAGTTCGTACCGGACCCAGGGGCGCCAGCGGATCGAGGTGGCCGACCCCGAGGGGCGCGTCCTCGCCGTGGAGGATTTCGACGGCGTGCGCTACCCGGCCGGCCACCCGGTCGGCCTGCGGATCAACGGCGGGCACGTCTTCGGGTGAGGCTCGCCAGCGGCCGCGCGGCACCCTAGGCTCCCGACCATGACCGTACCGAGTCGCGAATCCGCCCCCGACGTCCTGGCCGCCATCGGCCAGACGCCGCTGATCCGCCTGCGCCGCGCCTCCGAGGAGACCGGCTGCACCATCTACGGCAAGGCGGAGTTCCTGAATCCCGGCCTGTCGGTGAAGGACCGGGCGGCGCTCTCGATCGTGCGGGACGCGGAGGCGCGGGGCCTGATCCGCCCGGGCGGCACGATCGTCGAGGGCACCGCCGGCAACACCGGCATCGGCCTCGCCCTGGTGGCCTCGGTGCGCGGCTACCGGACGCTGATCGTCATCCCGGTCACCCAGTCCGAGGAGAAGAAGCAGACCCTGCGGCTCGCGGGCGCCCGGCTGGTGGAGGTGCCGGCGGTGCCCTTCGCCAACCCGAACAACTACGTCCACGTGGCCCGGCGGCTCGCGGAGAAGCTCGCCGCCAGCGAGCCGGCGGGCGCCTTCTTCGCCGACCAGTTCGACAACGTCGCCAATCGGCAGGCCCATATCGACGGCACCGGCCCGGAGATCTGGACGCAGACCGGCGGCCGGGTCGACGGCTTCGTCTGCGCGGCCGGCACCGGCGGCACGCTGGCCGGCACCGCCGAGGCCCTGCGCGCCCGCAACCCGCAGGTGCGGATCGCGCTGTCGGACCCGGAGGGCTCGGCCCTCTACGCCCACTACACGACCGGCACGCTGAAGGCCGAGGGCTCCTCGATCACCGAGGGGATCGGCCAGGGGCGGATCACCCGGAACCTCGAGGGCTTCACCCCCGACCGCGCCTTCCGGATCCCGGACCGCGAGGCCCTCGACATCGTCTTCGGGCTGATGCGGGAGGAGGGGCTGTCGCTGGGCGGCTCGTCGGGCATCAACGTCGCCGGGGCGATCCGACTGGCCAGGGACCTCGGGCCCGGTCACACGATCGTGACGATCCTCTGCGACGGGGCGGCCCGCTACGCCTCGAAGCTGTTCAACCCGGCCTTCCTCACCGAGCGCGACCTGCCGGTTCCGGGCTGGCTCGACGCGCCCGCGGACGCTCTGCCGGACTGGCACGCCTGAGGCCGGGGTCTCATCCGGAATTTTCCTCACAAAAGCGTGGCTTGGCGTTGAACGGAACGGAATGTCGCAGCGTTTGAACGGTCACGCTCGCACCAGCGCGACCGTCCGGAGAACGCGACCGATGTCCCTCGTCACCATCCTGCTCATCATCCTGATCATCCTGGCCTTCGGCGGCGGCGGCTTCCTCGGCGGCGGCGCGTATCGCGGCCCCGGCTTCGGCCTGGGCGGCATCCTGCTCATCGTGCTCATCGTGCTCCTGGTCACCGGGCGGCTCTGAGCGGCGGCCCGTCGCCTGGGCGGACCACTCGTCCGTCCAGGCTCCTGAACGCCGGCGGATCCCGCGCGAGCGACAGGGGATCCGCCGCGCGACCCGCATCTCAGCGGCAGGCGATCCCCACCACGGCGGGCGCGACCGCGCCGGGCCCGCCGCCTGGGTGCGGCGCCGCCGCGGCGATGCCCTGGGCGGCGAGGAAGGCGGAGATCGCCCGCGCCGGCACGACCGGCA